>JAITMT010000205.1 GCA_031277235.1 Tannerella sp. | reverse complement strand
TTTATGTGATGAGAAAGAACACATAAAGAGAGCAGCACAAATTTTGGCAAACAGGGAAAAGAGGGAAGTGCAAGTTATCGAAATCATTTCTTCCGTTGAACCGGAAACCGTAATAGATTCCTACGAATCAGCCTGCAAATATCTGGGAATGAATTTTGAAAATCTAAAGTTTGAAATAGATTCCCGATATATCAAAAAGATATGGGCTATGTATATGCTAATGGTTATTGCCGAAGCTTGGAATAAACAGAATAAGTTTGTTCCCGATTTCACTTGCATAACACAATGTAAGTTTGTTCCGGAATTTATCTACCGCAAAGAGAGTCAAAAGTACATATTTAATGATACAACATGTCGTTATAATATGGTAGATAGCAACTTGCCATTTGTTTTTGAAACATCAACCCGTGCAAAACAGTTTGGAGAACAATTTATAGACTTGTGGAACGATTACCTGCTATAAACATCAAATAAACAAAAGATTATGAAAATAATAGAAAAAAATATCGACGTCTATGACTGTTCCGTAATAATCGCAGTAACGGACGATTTTGACGCATTCGTAAGACAGGAGAAACTGGAAGATTATTGTCTGTCCGGAGACAATGAAACGCTTAACGAATACAACGGACTGACTTTTCGGCGCGACATCAATACATACTGCGTGCTTTTCAAGCCAGACTATCTAACGATCAATACTATAGCGCATGAAGCCTTTCATCTGGCAAAGTACATCGGCGACGATCGAGAACTCTACGACTACAGGCGTGATACCGGTCTTGAACCCCTTGCCTATCTCCTTGGATTCATTGCCCAAACAATCTACGACGAAACCTGTGAAGAATAATTATACACATAAATTAAAAATAAAAAACATGAAAAAAGATTATTTCGGAAAAAAGAAGGAACCTAAGCAAAATGAAGATTCCGCGCAAAGAATAAGGCAAATATCAAACATAATGGAGCGGGATAACTTTCGCTGCCGGTTATGCGAAGAAAGCGAAAATCTGCTGAGTGTACACGACATGTATTTCGGACGGAGAAAAAAGTTTTGGGAATATGAAGAATGGGAATTGATTACCCTGTGCAGATCATGTTGCACCAGCGAATATACAAGGAGATATAATGCAATGGATGACGCCTATTTACTGGGAAAAGCCGGAATTGACGCCACTTATGCAATGCAGGGATTATATAACATTAATCTCGCCAAACGTCTCGGTCTTGAAGACAAAATACAGTCGGTTATCGAAAGAGTAACAGGCAAAAGGGAAGAAGAGTTTGAAACAATGGATAATCTATTTTTAAATATTAAATAAAAATAAAAGTTATGGAAAGAGATAGTTTTATATTCAATAAAAATTATTATAGGGCAATTGAAAATCTTCCGGAAGATATCCGGAAAGAAACACATGCTGCCATTACGGAATATGCCTCAAACGGAGACGACCATAGCGAAAATCTGAATCCGGTTGCCCGTTGTGTTTTCATGCTGTTAAAGAATCAAATCGACGCCGAAAATGACAGGATCGAAAAATTCAGGGATTATGGAAGACAGGGAGGAAGACCCCGGAAATCCGTAAAGTCTGCCGGTGAAAAATCAAAAAACCTCAAAAATGGAAAAAGGGGGGTTTTATTAACCTTTGAAAAAAACCTTGAAAACACTGATATTATGACAGTTGAAATAGATGAAAAGGGGGGTATTACAGACAAAAGTATCGAAAATCAAAAAGAAAAACCTCTCATACTCTCTAAAAGAAAAACCAAAGAAAAACCCCCTAAAGGGGGTAAAAAGAAAGGTGAACTTTCTTTTTCTCCCTCCCCACAAAAGGAATCAAGAATGATTCCTCCGACGGTAGAACAGGTAGCAGAATATTGCAAAAATAGAGGCAACTCTGTAAATGCCGAAAAATTTGTAGATTTTTACCAAAGCAAGGGATGGATAGTAGGAAAGGTAAAAATGAAAGATTGGCAAGCATCTGTTAGGACTTGGGAAAAAAGTGAAAATTACAACAGACCTGTCAAAACAGTTCAAAAACAAATCATACCATTCCCCGAATTAGCTAAACACATCATTCAAAAGGAAATGGATTGGGTACGCAAATGGAAATCAGCCAATCTGCGAGATGTGGAAGGAGCCATGGATAAAGTGGGAAAATACATGAATGACTTTGTAAACGAACAAAAGAAAAAAGGAGTTGAAGGTATGACCATTGAAGAATTTAAAGATAAATTTCCCTTATGGAATCGAGGAATATTGGAAGAACGTTAGAATTTAACACCCAATAAATCAACAAAAAAGTATAAAAAAAAATGGAATCATTTGAAACCGAAAGACTCTCAAAACTAATCGCCTTCAAAAAGCAGGATTTGAAGAAGGAAAAGAACGGTTACAGGCAAAAACTTCTTCAAAGGGAGATAACACTCCTTGAAAACGAAATAATGCCAATCCTGTACAGGGAAACAGTAACGCAGGACAGGGAAATTGCAAGTTTCGCAGTCAAATGCTACCGTGCAGCAAACGTAACGGGTTGCAATGGCGTTCTGTTCTACATTCCCCTGTCTTCCGAGTATGATGACAGTCCCGTCCTGGGTATTGTAAATCCAAACGAATATAAGCCATGGGGAGAGCCGGGCGCGGCAACCGTCATACCCACAAATGTCGAAGTAATCAATCTTGATCCGTCCGGAATGGAAGGAGTTGAATTTACGCCAATAATTATCAACATAGACAATGCCATGTTGGAGTGGGATGAAAAAAAGCAAAAAATGATGAGCGAAATAATACGAAAAACTGAAAACGATGAACATCAACCTAAAAGAACTGTCGGCTCCTTCTTCACCGAAGGAAGATACCTTCAACCAATGGAAGATAGACCTGACAAGGAAACCCAAAACGTATGTTCCGCTTATCAGGATTAACGGAGAAGTCCTCTTTTCCCGATGCAGCATCAGCGCCATCAGTGGCAAGGCAAAAAGTCGAAAATCAACCCTAATGATACTTCTGGGAGCAAAATACCTGACAACCAGCGAAGCCGGAAAAGTACTCGTCATAGACACCGAAATGGCGGAATACTACGTTCATCGTAACCTTGTCAGACTGCACAAACTCGTGGGATGGCCCGAAAACGAAAACAACGAAAGGATGACTATGTTACAGTTCAGGGAGATGAGTACGGACAAACGCTTCGAGATGTTTACAAGGGCAATAGAAACGTTCAAGCCAGACCTTGTATTCATAGACGGCGTTAGGGATCTGATCGTCAATTTCAATGACATAGATGCGACCGTAACGCTCATAGACGAGATAATGCGCTTGTCAAATGTCTATCAGTGCCATATCTGCTCCATCATACACGAAAACAAAAACGACAATACCCTGCGGGGACACCTGGGAACGGAATTGCAGAACAAGTCCGAAACTGTAATTGCCGTTAGACAAACCGAAGGAAGCATGTCCATCGCTATGCCTGCCATGACCCGGAATTTCCCGTTTGACAAGTTTGAATTTGGATTTAACAGCGAAGGCTTGCCGTATTTTCGCGACTATGCAATCGCCGAACACCCGAATCTCAATCAATCCGTTGCCGTCTCCGTAACAGACCACACAATCTCAAAGAGGGAACGCGAAGAGGAAGAAACGAAAACAGAAGAAACAAACCTGTTCGCAAACATAAACGGCGAACAGCAACAATTACCCTTTTAAAAAAATTAAACAACATGAACCCAAAACTAGAAACAAAAATGAAACGTGAAACGTTAAGATACGTTTCAACCTCGCCAACCGGCGAAGAACTCAAAAAACAATATGACAACGATCCCTACACGGCAATCGAAAACGCCTTCATGGCAGGATGGAAGGCAGCCGCCAAGGAACTGAAATATTTCCTCTGCTGGACGGATACGGAAATGGCGTCGCCCGACGAAGCGGGCTACTATCTCGTCATGCTCGAAAATACCACAATCGACACGACATTTTTTGATGGCGTCAAGTTCTTGCTCAACGAAGACGAAAATGTCAAATATTGGCGAAAATCAACGTTTTAAGTTATGAAAAAAGCCCTAATAACTTTTAATATCGGATTGTTGATTACAATTTTAATCGCTATAACGCTTTCTTCCACTAAAACATTTGATCGTTTTTCAAAGATTCAAAAAAGCATGGAACAGGTCGAAAATGCCACGCAGCAGGAATCCTCAAGCCTCGAAGATTCGATCTACAACTTCATCAAGAACATGAATATAGCCCATCCCGACATCGCATTTGCCATGGCAAAACTGGAATCCGCGAATTTCACGTCGAAAATTTTTAGGGAGCAGAACAATCTGTTCGGAATGCGCGAATCATTCAAGAGACCCTACATAAGAGATTCCGTCGTAAACGGATACTCCTCCTACGCCAACTGGAAGGAATCCATAATAGACTATGCCCTGTGGCAAACATATTCCGCCAAAAACATGGAGAGAAACGCCTTTCTGCAACTCTTGCAGCAAACATACGCGGAAGATTCAACCTACATACAAACAATCAATAAACTGATCAAAAACAATAATTAACGATGACAATTTTAGATTTTTTAGAAGTTGTGAATTGTTTTCAAAATTTGTGAAGGGGGAGCCGTTCTATTGGCGGCTCCTATTTTTAAAAATCAAAATACATAAAAAAAGTAATTAGACATGACAGTTTTAGATTTTATCGAAGATAATTTGCCGGACTATCACCGCAGTAATGAGATAGCCCGGCTGGACGATCTGGCAAAATTTCTTGACTCCGAAATGGACTTGGACGAAATGAATGAAAAGGGATTCGTGCCCGGACTCGTAGCCGACACCTTTCAGGAATATACCGAAATCGAAAACAGCCTCTTTGAAAGAGCAATGAAAAATTTTATTAAAAAATGAATCACATAAGCGAGACATACAACACCGATTGTATTAAGGGCACTTCCAATAATTAAAAATTTGGGAATTTTAATTTAATTTAGTACCTTTGCAGCATGAATCTGGTAGAACAGCATATAGTCAAGCCGAGTCATTCGTCCTACGGACGAATAGACGGAGCGTGTTACAGGTCAAAAAACCTGTATAATGCCGCATTATATACAGTTAAACAGGAATTTCTCAAGTCCGGAAACTGAATCAGATATAATGAACTCGACAGAATATTCAAAACGGACAATCAGTTCGATTACAGGGAACTCTCGACTCAATCGGCACAGCAGGTATTGAAATTGCTTGACAAAAATCTAACGTCATTTTTCAAGGCAATAAAAGCCTGAAAAAGAGATAAAGGCAAGTTTACAGGCTGTCCCAAATTTCCAGGGTACAAACACAAGACCGAAGGCAGAAATATACTAATTTATACCGGTCAGCAGATTTCAGTCAAAAATAACTATATTCATTTTCCTAAAAAGGAAGGCATAAAACCGGTTGGAACAAAGGTAGAAAATATCAAGCAGGTTAGATTTGTGCCCAAAGCAGGATACTATGTCTGCGAAGTCATTTATGAAGTTCCCGACACGGAATCCAAAATAAACAACGGAAAATACCTTGCCATAGACACGGGAGTAAACAATCTGGCAACGTGCGTATCCACGGAAACAAAACCTTTCATAATCAATGGAAGACCCCTCAAATCAATCAACCAGTATTACAACAAACGCATGGCCGAATTGAAGGGCAAACTGAAAAAGTGTCAGAACAGGGAAAGTTCAAGGGCTACCCGGAGACTGACGCTCAAAAGAAACAATAAAATCAAGGATTATTTACATAAAACAAGCAAAATGATAATACAGAAATGTAGAGACCACGACATTAATACAATAGTCGTCGGTCATAACGACGGATGGAAACAGAACGTAAATATCGGAAAACGGAACAATCAGAATTTTGTACAGATTCCGTTCGACACGTTCATCCGGCAGGTAAGGTATAAATCCGGGCGGCAAGGAACAGGATTTGTTTGCATAAACGAATCGTACACTTCAAAATGCAGTTCGCCGGATTTGGAAAGTATTGGAAGGCATGACGTTTACAAAGGTAAAAGAATAAAGAGGGGACTTTTCCGCAGTGGAGAAGGCGTCCTCATCAATGCCGATGTGAACGGAGCATTCAATATCTTGAGAAAAGTAGCGGGAGATGAAGTATTCTTATCCTGTAGAGGGCGCGTGGGCAGTCCGGTTAAAATTTGTTTTAACAAATCTAATTATTAGAAGTGCCTTGATTTACGAATTTATAACACCAAGCGATCCCATAACATTTGTCGCTGAAAACGACGCAATAGCATGGATGACTGCGGCTCTTTTAGCTGAAGGAAAAGCAGGATGCACACGCGAAGATGGCAAAAACTTGGAAACAATGACTGTTTTTATCGATGAAAATAAACGTCTGGATATTTACAGGAAATATCTGGGAACAGATGATCTTGACAAGTTTCTGACCGAACACATAGAGGAAATTGCCGACGCATTTCTATCGTTCGCTTACGGAGATGTTAATGGACGAAAACTATACGAAACCGCTATTGAATCCATAACCGACCCGGATAAACTGGAACAGTTCAAAAGAAAATATGAAAACGACAACCGTACTTCATTAAACAGATGGGTTACTTACGCATGGACATTAGGAAAAGCATTTAAAAATAAACAATTATGACAACAATAGACGAAAGAATTGCAGAAAAATTCCAAGAGTAATAACAGGAGAAATAAATAAAATTGAGAATATGAAAGAAAAAGAATTTAACGGAGATGCAATTTACACTCCAAAAGGAAAAGCAGCAGAATATGCCCGATGGGCGTGCAATTTCCATGTCGGATGTCCGGTCGGCTGCTTGTATTGTTACAATAAAAATGGAAGATTCAAAAAAGTATTGGGCAGTAACGAAGTGAAACTTAAAAAGTGTTTCAGAAACGAAAGCCACGCGATTGAGGTGTTTGAGATGGAATTGAGAAACAATTTGCAGGAA
This sequence comes from Tannerella sp., assembly GCA_031277235.1. GTDB lineage: Bacteria > Bacteroidota > Bacteroidia > Bacteroidales > Tannerellaceae > Tannerella. The sequence goes on along the minus strand of JAITMT010000205.1, from coordinate 20,010 downwards.
TTGCAGAAGTACGGGCTATTTTTATCGTTTACAACAGATCCGATGTTGGAAATTTGTTTATCTATAACTTGGGCAGCAATTAGAATATGTTTTAACAACCAAGTGCCTGTAATAATTCTAACAAAATGTACTGATTGGATGAGATATTTTAAGTATGAAACTTATAGTAAATTTCTGGAGAAAAAGAACAAAATCGCTTTTGGATTCACTTTGACCGGACACGATGAACTTGAACCCAATGCTTCTACCAATGCCGAACGCATAAACGCCATGCGGAAACTGCATGAAGCTGGCTTTAAGACGTGGGCAAGCATTGAACCGGTGATTGACTTTGAAAGCAGTTACAAAATGATTTATGAAACTAAATTATTTTGCGATCATTATAAAATTGGCTTGGAAAGCGGAAAAAAATATGAAAAAGACAAATTGATAAGATTTGTTGAAAATATATTGATATTGAATCAATTTGCCGAAATCCTAATTTATTTCAAGGACAGTCTTTTGAATGCTGCCAATATTGACCGTGCAGAGTTGCCGAAACTTTGCGTGGATAGGGATTATAATATTTTTTACAGTTGAAATTATAAAGAACATGACAAAAGCAGAAAAGTATATAAAAAAACATCCCGAACTTGAACTGTTCCTAATTCCCAAAAAATTTGGCAACGGAAAACAATTAATAACATTTCATTATAGAGACCAGATCAATCTCCATAAACAGGGATTTTTGGCATACGTAGATAGTCATGGATGGCGTAATGATCGTTACGATGAAATGGAAAGAGTTCAACAATACATGGAAACGGAACAATACATGGAAGACGCCGGATTAAATCATTCGGGAATTTTTACCGAAGATGATTATAATGAATACTTTGAATCGGAAATAACCGATGGATATACGCCGGATGGATATTTGGAATGGCATAAGAAACAGTTTCCGGGCGCAGATTTAACTTACGGCGGAGTGTGTTATTTTGGTAAAGTTTAAGAAACAATTTAAATATCTGACAAAGAATATGAAAGTAAATTTTAACAACTTGCGGTTACAGACTGCATATGCATTAGATAATGTGATAAAAACACTGAATGCGGGAATAATGCCGGAATCGCATTCCATACTGGATGACAACCGGGACGAGAGAGGCAGGGATATATGGTATCGTGGCGATATTTTAGTTGAGAGAGAAGACTTGGAGAAAGATATGACTGATCTTCGCCATTGCGTATATACTCTTATATGCTGTTACGAGGAAGGCAATCCCGATTATAAAATGCTTGACGACGAGTTGGAACAGAATGGAGGATTGACTTGGTTTAACAGAAAATAATAAATAACAAAAAGATTTTTATATGAATAGAGAGATAAAATTTAAAGGAAAACGGATAGATAACAAAATATGGATTGCTGGTTCTGAAACGTACATCTGCGATGGTGATGGAATCTGGCTTTCCGATGAAAATACGGATGTTGTCAAGGCAATCTCCGAAACGGTCGGACAGTTTACGGGCTTAAAGGACAGGAACGGAAAGGAGATTTATGAAGGAGATATTGTTGTAAATATTAATAACGGTCTAATTCATATTGTCAAGTGGTCTTATATTGTCGCAGGTTTTGAATTGTATGAGCAAAGTTTAAATACTGTTAATGGAAGATATTGGTTTGACACAGATATTGATGTTAAAGAAATTCAAGTCATTGGAAATATTCACGATGAAAACTTAAAAATATTTCAGAAATGATTGAATTGCTGTACGTGGATTTGTTTTGCGGCGCGGGCGGAACTTCTACCGGGGTAGAACTGGCAAAACACAACGGTGAAAAATGCGCCAAAGTAATCGTCTGTGTCAATCACGATGCAAATGCCATAGCCAGTCATGCCGCCAATCATCCCGATACGCTGCATTTTACGGAAGATATCCGCACGCTGGAATTGTCGCCTCTTGTTTCGCATGTTGAAAAAATGAGAACCGGATATGCCCATGCAAAAACAGTTTTGTGGGCTTCTCTTGAATGCACGAATTTCAGCAGGGCAAAAGGCGGACAGTCGCGCGACGCTGACAGTAGGACGCTGGCGGAACATTTGTACCGGTATATTGAGGCTATCAATCCCGATTATATTCAAGTCGAGAACGTGGAGGAATTTATGTGTTGGGGAGACCTTTGCGATAACGGAAAACCGGCGAGCAGGGACAGGGGGAGGCTTTATATGAAATGGATTAATACCATCAGGAAATATGGCTATGGATTCAGCCACAGGATTTTAAACGCCGCGGATTTCGGAGCCTATACCAGTCGCAAGCGTTATTTCGGCATTTTCGCCAAACATGGATTGCCGATCGTTTTTCCGCATCCGACACATGCAAAAAACGGTGGTAAGGATTTATTCGATAACCTGAAAAGGTGGAAGCCGGTGAAGGATGTTTTGGATTTTTCGGATGAGGGCGAAAGTATTTTTATGCGTAAAAAATCGCTTTCAGATAAAACTTTGGAGCGGATTTATGCAGGATTGATTAAGTTTGTAGCGGGTGGGAAAGATAAATTTCTATCGGAATATTACGGCATTGGGAAAAACTTCAATCGGACATACGGACAAACGGCAAAATCAATAGACAATCCGTGCGGAGTGGTTACAACAGCAAACAGGTTTGGGCTTGTACAGGCAAAGTTTCTGTCAAAATATTACGGCGGACACCCTGAAAGCAAGAATAAAAGCATTGACGAACCGGCAGACACGGTAACGGCGATTGACCACCATTCGCTTGTCAGCGCAAGTTTTATACAGCAACGGAATAGCGGGAATCCCCTGCATAAAGTAATTTCCGTAGAGCGACCGGCTCGAACCATAACTGCCACCGGCGGAAATCAGGAGTTGGTGCAAGTCAAATTCATAGTCAATAATTATTCAGGCGGAGGGCAAATTTCGGATATAAACCGGCCATGTCCGGCAGTAATGACATCGCCAAAACAAAACATGGTACAATGTAAATTCATTGACCAGCAATATGGACAATCCAAACCGTCCGGAATTGAAAATCCGCTTGGCTGTATTACGGCAAATCCCAAATACAATCTTGTAAACTGTAGATTTCTGATGAATCCGCAGTATTGCAGTAAAGGCGGAAACATTGATGCTCCCTGTTTTACGCTTATTGCGCGTATGGATAAACAGCCGCCCTATTTGATTTCTACCGAAGACGGTATTGCGATAGAGGTTTACGAAACGGACACCGAACCCATGCGGAAAATTAAAGAGTTTATGGCTTTATACGGTATTGCGGACATAAGGATGCGAATGCTTAAAATACCGGAACTGAAACTTATAATGGGTTTTCCGGAAGATTATACGCTTATTGGAACTCAAGCGGAACAGAAGAAATACATCGGGAATGCCGTGGAAGTGAATATGGCCCGCGTGCTTTGCGAGGCGCTGGTCTTGGAAATATTAAAAAGAAATATCAAAAAATCAAATGTAAACCGATATGAAACAGAGAATCAAAACTTACAGACTGGTGATTAGCCGTTTTTTTCCGGCAACGCATCCGAGAGCGGGAGAGCATACTTTTTTCCGCGAAAAGATAATGGCAGGTCTTGGAAAACATGAAAAATTGAGAAAGGAATGCTTTCAGGTGCCTAAACCGAATAAACTGCATACCATCCGGAAAAACTATCCGCTATGGAAGAAGCGCATAGACGAAGTAAATTCGGGAAAAGCAATCCTTGTATTATACGAATGGGCTGGATTGCCATACCGTAGCAAGACACGGGAATTGTTTCGGTTTGACAGGGATAGCGAGATAGGAGTGCAAAAACTGTCATTTTTCGGCTTTAATTTGAATTTTCCACGTGCAATAAAACCCGGTGAATCTTCAACGAATGAGGTACTGGCATTGATACCATCAAATTTAGCTCATAACGACGGACTTTCACTTCAAGACTTTAAGGACTGGTTCAAGGACTATGATTTGTCAGAGCCATTAGCAATTATTCATTTTACGAAAAATTATAGATATTAACATGACAATCGAAGAATTTTTGAATAAACCGGCTTTCAACTTGACGAAAGAAGAAAAAACAATACTGCTTGACTATCTGATGTCAATAAGAATCGGAAAAATAGTTAAAGAGATAAACAAAATAAAAGAACAATTATGAACAATCTAATAAGGAATTACAATAAAGCCAAGCAAGCAATATACGACCATGTAGGCTTCCGGAAAGATTGGGTAATATATCCAATAGACGATTGTACCGATTGCTGGTGGCAAATAATTGGAGATGAAAAAGACGGTAGCGTCGTCTATGCGGAAACCAGGAAAGACATTGAAGAATCGACGGATGAATATTGGCAAGATGATATCTATACGCAACGATTCTATAAAAAATGGGTTTATCGCGGAGAAAAATTTACCATGATTTTTTGCGATTCCGGCGTAGATGGAATGAAGTATTTTCGAGTATTTGATAACAAATTGGAACTTAAATAGAAACACCCATGATTTTTAAAACAGAAGACGGAAGAGCAATCGTAATATTCGGTGGAGACATCATTGTCGCGTTAGGCAGAAACATTCCAACTAACGTACCGGTCATATTTGGACAGATACCGGATAACCTCCTGCATAATCCATCCAAAATAGGCGATTCCTATGAAGAATATAAGGAAATGCGTTCAACAGACTTTATTAACCCAATTGAATTTCATTTCAACAGGGTTGAAAGCATTGATGTTGTTATCGAAAAACTTAACGAAGCCAGAAACAAACTTTTAGAACAATAGCAATGCAGAAAACAATGAGACAGGAATACATCTTATGTGCTGCAATACACTTTGACGATGGAAATTATTATCCTCATCATAAACAATATGGAACGGGAATAGTTGCCTGCGGATACCGTCATCACCTTATTTTTACACTTCGCCCAAAAGAATTTAAAGGTAAGGAAACACAAGGTTTTTTAACCTCGAAAGGAAGATTTGTGAATAGAATCGAAGCTTATACTATCGCAGTAAATGCGGGACAAATCAAAGATTATAACTCAAACCCATACAGTAAACTGTTTTCAGAAGACTTATATTAATAAACAGAAATAACATAATTTTTAAAACAACAGCAATGGAAGAAGAAAAAAACAAAACAGCAACCGTTACCGGCTACAAGGGATTCAACAGCAAACTGCAATGCATTCCCAACGGAGAAGTATTCCAATTTAAAATAGGCAATGAATACGAAGAAGAAACAGCCAATTTATGCAATAGCGGTTTTCATTTTTGCGAAAATCCGCTTGACATATTTTATTATTATCCACCGTCAGATTCAAGATATTGCCAAATTGAAGCAAGCGACGTGTCCGAACAGCGTGAATCCGATACAAAACGATGTTGCAAAAAAATAAAAATAGCGGCAGAAATCAATTTGCACGGATTAATATCAGCTGGTGTAAAATTTATTCTTGAAAAAATAAATTGGAAAGATTCCGCCGTAACGAATACGGGCTACCAGTCCGCCGCAACGAATACGGGCAACTATTCCGCCGCAACGAATACGGGCAACTATTCCGCCGCAACGAATACGGGCTACCAGTCCGCCGCGACAAATACGGGCTACCAGTCCGCCGCAATGAATACGGGCTACCAGTCCGCCGCAACGAATACGGGCTACCAGTCCGCCGCAACGAATACGGGCGACCAGTCCGCCGCAACGAATACGGGCAACTATTCCGCCGCAACGAATACGGGCTACCAGTCCGTCGCGACAAATACGGGCAACTATTCCGCCGCAATGAATACGGGCTACCAGTCCGCCGCAACGAATACGGGCGACCAGTCCGCCGCGACAAATACGGGCAACTATTCCGTCGCAATGAATACGGGCTACCAGTCCGCCGCAACAGTAAAAGGAGAAAACTCCGTAGCCATCTCGACAGGTTATATGGGAATGGCAAAGGCGCCAAAAGGCAGTGCCATCGTACTTGTTGAAAGAGACAATAACGGTAAATTACTGTCTATAAAATCAGCCATTATCGACGGGAAAAAATTGAAAGAAAACACCTTCTATCAACTCGAAAATGAAAAATTTAAGGAAGTAGTATAATGGAAAAAGAAAAGAACAAAACAGACGAATATCTTCAATTCATCCCTGAAAAGAAACCCTATCTTTGTCCCGTATGCGGTGGAAGAGGATTTGTATCCGTAGGATTTTATCAATCGGTAATGAGTCCATGCTACTGGACATCTTCAATAGGAACGGAACCTTGCCGTTCCTGTGGAGGAACAGGAGTAATAATTTGTTAGAATTATGGATGCGAAAGACTGTAAATGTGATATTTGCGGGGAACAGGCAGTAGCCTTCTTCCCCGTATCCGATCCGGACATACCGCGATACCCGTACTGTCGCAAATGTCTCGATAAGATAAAAATTGAATTATTAATTAAACTATCAGAAACAAATAAATTATGGAACGAAATAGAAAAAAGTTAGCCATCAACGATCTCCTCCTGAATCATTTCATTGGAAATGCAGATGGCAGAGTTAGTTTACAAAAACCCAATCTCAAAAACGGTATCGTATATGCAACTGACGCGCATTCGCTTATAGCCATACCGGAATCCGAATTGATGTTCAAATACGGAACGAATGAACAGTATCCGAATGTAGAAAACCGGTTTGGAGAGGAAGGACTTACTCCTACAACTGTTAGTACCGACGAATTGGCTCAAGGATTGGCAAAGGCAAGAGTATGTACTGAAATCTACATGGAGACATGTAAGGAGTGCAAAGGCGAAGGAACAGTCAAATGGGAATACTATTCGGATTTAAAAAATAAAACATTCTACGAAGACCTGACATGCCCCGTTTGTGAAGGAGAAGAGAAGATGATAAAAAATCATCCATTTCCAAAAGTAAGTATTTCCGATTATGGAGAGAAGGGCGATTACCTTACATTAACCGTCAGAAATTGCAATTTCGCTCCCTATCAACTCTATCGTGTTTTACTCGTAGCCATGGCGCATAATAAAAAAAACATGAAATTTCTGACGGGAGACCACGACCAGGGAGCCATTGTTCTCATCGATAACATTAAAATATTGGTAATGCCCACAGCAAAAACAGATTTAAAAAAATAAGATTATGAATGGAAAAGAAAAATTACTCGACGAATACAACAACGCCTGTAACAAAATCCTGGAATATTTCACAAAAGAACTGGGATTCAGCAACTACTATTCACACTGGATAGCAGACCGTCCCGGAGAAATAGCTGACGTATCTGAATATACCGTAGATATGCAAAATATCATAGACTTTCTAAATTATGACATGTCGAAGGAAACGTTCCATGAATGGTACGAATACTGTTTAAGAGCAACCATGCTCGGCATAACCGGCATTCCCAATCTCAAATCCTTTCATCTCGGCTGCCCAGTCAAGTCCGAAGCCGAATTTGAACGGCTTGAAAAAATGCAGGCGGAAATTGAAGAACTCAAAGCAGCCTTCAAGGAAGAATTAAGCCAGCCGGATTTTTAATTAGGCAATAGGCATTAGGCAAAAGGCAATAGGCTTGGTTCTTTGCCTCTGTCTTCCGCCTTTGCCTTTCCCTCTTGCCTAACAATTAAACAACTAAACGAATTAACATCTAAATAATTAACTCATGTCAGCAGTAAAATTGGTAACAATCAGGGAAAAAGTACCCCTGTACAAGGAGAAAATACCGGCGAATGCGATAGAATTGGTATATCTCGAAGAAGTAGGTAACAGCGTAGTAGTACAGAAAAATCTGTATGAAGTAGGACACAAGGCTCTTTTCATTGAGCCGGATCACCATTTATCCGATCAGGAAATCTTCGCCGAATACATAGCCCCCGGCGGAGACCCCAAGAAAAGCAGACTCGGTAAAAACAACCGTATCCGTGCAATCAAGTTCAATCTGCATACAGGCGACAATCAGCCTGTGTACAGTTATGGCATATTGATAAATGCCATGGACATAGCGGAATACTATGCCATAGACATCCACAAAAATCCAAATATTGACTGGGATACAAAATGGGGAATCATCAAATACGAGGAACCCGAACCCGAAATGAAAAACGGCGGAAGCGGCAACAGGGGCGCAACTACCCCGTTTCCGAATGACATGTACAAGACGGATGAAATAAACATAAATAATATCATCAATGACATTGTATTCCCCATTACGCTCATTTCAAGCGAGAAAGCAGACGGAAGTTCCATTTCGATTTATTACAAAAATGGCAAGTCAGGAATAGCATCCCGCAAACTGGGACGCCCCTTGACCTACAAAAAGTGCATTGGAACGAAAAAAAGTTTCTGGAGAATGATACTCTCGGTTATCACCTTCGGACGCTACAAACCCAAAAGAATCAAGATTTACAGTACGGTAGAAAATGACGACCTGTTTGTTGTAACCGGAAAACCCTATCTGTCCCTTCTCGAAGACTACTGCCGGAAAAACAATGTCAATCTTGTACTGAGAGGCGAACTTTGTGGACGTGGCTGTAAGGGCAGCGGAAACCCGAATAATCCGAAAGCAAAGGAAGAAATGCACATCGAGTTCTTCGGCATTGACGACTATACTCGACATGCAAAAAGACTTGACTACGCTACAACAAGAAAAATAGCAGCCGAACTCGGATTGCCATTCGTACACGAATACTTTAACCGGAATTTCGAGAGCAGGGAAGAACTTTTCCAAACCTGTCAGGCAATTTTCGATGAAGAAGAGCGGAACGGCAGACTGATAGAAGGCGTTGTATTGCGCCATCCCGAAACCGATTTCAGTTGTAAACTGATGTCCATGTCTTACGATAGCAAAAAAGCATAATCATGGAAAAAGAAGAATTGGAATTTCTATGCCCTAAATGCAGCTCTGAAAACGTAATAGAATTTGAAGACCCTTTTGATTGCGATGACGAAGATGATTTGGATATCGAACCCGAATCCATCTACGAATTTGTCTGCACTGATTGTGGACATCACTTTTAAAAAGACAAACAATGAAACAAATAAAACGAAACCTGTCTGGCGTATATTTTCCATATCCGCATAAAAAGACGGGCAAAACAAAATACTGCTGCTTTGAGGAACTCCCGTATATGGAACAATTTAAAGTATTGAGTGATAGAAGTATTGAATGGAAATACGCGCTTGCAAGAAAACTCGCCCAAACATTTTTTGAACTGACCATTTACGAGTTCAGTCACAAAGACTTGAATCTCTTCATCGAAGTAATGGCGGACGCTCTCAAAAAAACGGGTAATCTGCTGAATCTGGAAAGCAAGGCGTTTGACTGTCAGGATTTGAGTAATATAAAACATAAATTTTCACAAAGTACAAACAGTTAAAAATAAAAAATCATGACTTTTTTAACAATTTCAATTTGCCTTTCCGATCTTCCGAAAGAGAAAATCAAGGAGTTCGGATCGGACAGAAAAAAATGGATTGACTTGACATGCGTCAAAAGGCGACAAGTCGGCAAGGATGGAGATACGCATTTTATATGCGTTAAGCAAACAAAAGAAGAACGCGAAGCGAAAGCGCCTGTCATTTACGTTGGCAGGGCTAAGGAATATGAACCAAGCACCGCGCCGGAGAAAAGCGTCCAAAATACGCTTGTAGAACAGCAGAACGACGGTTTACCGTTTTAAATCAATAGATTAATAAGAAAAATATGGAACGGAAACAATTTAATAAAAAAGAATTTCTTGACTATGATTCAAATTATAGTTGCTCTCTGTATCATGCGACAATAGACGACGAATTATTTGCTGTATTCAGAATACACGACTGTAATAACGGTATAAAAATTTGGAACAATTTGAACAATAGTGAAGAAGTTAAAGAAATGATTAATAAATTAAGAGTTCTTGGTAAAGTAGCGTTAGATTTTGCGAATCATATTGAAAATAATTTTTAAAATCAATAATATGGAACGAAAAATAGAATTATTTGAAATTGCGGGCTACATGCCACATTCGCTGGAAATATTTGATGTTGAATCAAAAAGAACATACATTCCCGCTTTATTGACTATCGAAATCTTATAGACGCAGGATTGGCAATTTCCTGCTATGATACAGAAACAAACCCCTATAAATAATTAAAAATCAATGTATTAAAAAATAACAGATAAGGAAAGCGAAGTCTATAAAAAACTTTACGCATTGCGGAAATATGAATTGATGACGGAAAAATATAACAGTATAATTCTGGAGAAAAACATTCCGTACAAATGGAATTTGTATCTGGGTCGTTCGGGACAGCAAAACCTGTTTAGAGTACCTGTATATAATGCGTTCAAATTTTGCGACCCGAATAAGGTTGATTTAAAAGTATGGAAGGAAAAAAAGGATTATCCCGGTTATTATGTTCCGAATAAAAGAACAAAGGCAGGAAGGGAAAAACAGAAAATACTGGATAGTCTTAAAGTAAGTAGTATTATTACTTTAAAAAGAATACTTGGAATGAATTTTTCCGAAAGATTTGTCTTTCCATGGGTAGAAATAGTAAACGATAATACTATTATCCTTTTCATAGACGAAGAGTTCGAGCCAAAAGGAGAAGAATTTATCGAAATCACAAAAAGGGAATTTGAAGAATTGCAAAATAAGATATAGAATGTTATACGCAGTAAAAAGAATAAAAAATAACACGGCATACCTTCTCGATGAAGACCGCATCGAAGCCATAACATGGTGGGACGCTGAACATAAACTCCGTCAGCGTCCCGATAATGAAAACTGTACCATCGCCGGAGAAATAATCATGGAAATCCCCGCAGACGACAATTGGAATCCACTCTGGGAACAGACAATTAACTACGAACAAACCAAATTAAATTAAAAATGCAAAAGAAGAAAACAAAAATACATCAATTTGACCCCGTAATTTTCTCGATAAAATTATGGATAACCGTAAACCCCGATTTCAATCAACTGAAAAAAATGTTCAGGGACAGGGGAACAGGAAAGGCGCTGGATTTTGAAAATCTGATGAATACCAAATCAGCCATTACAGCCGCCGTCATAGAAAACAGTACAGACTTTTTTGGCGTGCTAATCGTATTCAAAAACTATAAGAGCCTTACCTGTAAATTCATAGCACATGAAGCAACCCATGCCGCGGGATTTATTTTCAATCACATAGACGAACAGGTCGAAGCCAGCGAACCGTTCGCCTATCTCCTGGGATGGATTTCAGACTGTTGCTGGCAAATAAAAACAAACAGTAAAAACAAAATAGAACATGAAACAGAAAAAATACAGAATTAGAAACGGCGATTTCCCGTCAAACACGACTATCACGATTGAAAACGACAGGATAATATTGAGATCGCTATCCCTCATATCTCCGGAAAACTATTTCAAAATAGGGATAGCAGGCAAATTAATCAGGCGGGTAGGCGACAGTTTCCTCATGGAATATGTCATACCCGTTCCCCGCGATATATTTTGGGACATGACCGATTTTTTCACATGGAAAGAGATTGAAGCAAACAGAACAACATTCCATTATCAGTACATTGCAGATGAAATAGCAAGGATATTGAAAATACCCGTTGAAGAATTGAAAAAGGCAGGCTGCAAGCGTGAATGCGTATGGGCGCGTATCTTCTATTCCGTTCTTGTACGCAAATTCTACCACAAACCCGCCAAATTCTTAGCCGGGGAACTCAATAAGAATCATTCCACCATCTGCTACTATCAAAACATATTTATAAACCTGATAAACACAGACAAGGAATTTAAAAGTCTTTTCAGACAAATTGAAGCATTCATAAAAGGATATTTACAAAAAGAATTTTAATCATGGAAGTAAGTTACAAGGATAAACATGCGATCATCAAAAAAGTAATCCATCAAATCGGAACAGCAATCAGAAAGGCGGAAACAACAGATCCGAAAGATTGGTACGTCGAAGGAATTTGTGATTTGATAAAGGACATTATATCCGATACCATGGATTTTGGAATTGTAAAGACCTCTGATGATTTTTTAAGAATGATAAACGAACGTTATCAGATTATACAATCCATTTTAAAAGACGTTCAAAAAATAAATTCGATAAGATTCAAAGAACAGGAATATTATAGACCATTTTCTGTCCTTCTTCCATCTGAAATACAAACCGTAGCAGACCTGAGAGAATGGTATGGAAAGAGGCTCGAAGCCCTAAGAAAAGTACAAAGTCATTACAACAAACAAATGAAACATGAAACCGGATAAGATACTCGAAATCCTAAAAAAAATGAAACTGATATTTGCCATCTTGCTGATAGCGCTATCGGTTTTCATATTAATCACAGTCATCATGCTTTGTCTGCATGATTGGACGCATACGATAACTGCCGTAGGCATCCTGTTGGCATTAGCCTCCTTTGCATGGGGCTTTAAATGGATATACGAAGACGCCTTCAAAAACGACAGATAATGGAAAATCATTCGGACAAAGAAAAGATTGAAAAGATAATAAGAGTGCTTGCAAATTGCAATAATTATAATCATTTTCTTATAATTCTTAACTGGATTAAACATATTCCATTCAGGGAAACAGAGAACAGATTAATAGCCCTAAACCTATACTATTATAGTATAAGACGAAAAAAAGGTATGCAATTAATACCCGAAATATAAAATTTAATATTTAACATTTAAAACAATATAATATGGGATGCGACATACATTTACATGTAGAATTAAGAAAAAAAAGTAATAATGGACAGTTTAAGCAATCAGGTTTTCGCGATAAATTCAGCGACAGGATTTATGGCATGTTTGCAAGACTGGCAAACGTAAGAAATTACAACGGAGTAAAGCATTTGCCGCAGCGCGGAATTCCGGAAAATATTTCTCCTTCCACTTTCCGTGGAATTTACAAGTTGATAGTTCCCGATTCCGAGTATAACAATGAATCCGATATGGAATATTATTATCCGGCAAAGTCGGCAAATCGATGGCTTAAGGAAGGTTCTTCACACGTTGTTGAACTTTACGGCAAAGAATATTGTTCCAATCCTGACTGGCATTCATACAACTGGTGTACTCCGGATGAAATGGCATGGTGCGTGGAAGATACTTTTTGGGATAGAGAAACCGGAAAGCTCTACGGAGATTATATCGAATGGACTGCTTTGACTGCCTATATGAAAGCTCTGGAAGATAATGGCAATAATGAAGTTAGAGCTGTTTTCTGGTTTGACAATTAAATTTTCAAATAAATCAATTTTTTTATGATCAATCCCGATTTCTACCCCACCCCCAGGGAAGTAATCGAGGAAATGCTTGCCGGAGTAAACATCCCCGGCAGCATCTTTCTCGAACCTTCCGCAGGCAACGGTAACATAGTAGATTACCTCAACGAAAACGGAGCCAAAGAAGTGCTCGTCTGTGAAAAAGACCCCGACCTTGCAACCATAGCAGCATCAAAAGGTAGATTTATGGTAAATGATTTCCTGACTCTCAAAGCCGAACAGATTTCCCACATAGACTATATTGTAATGAATCCCCCCTTTTCCGCAGATGAAGACCACATTCTCCACGCATGGAACATAGCCCCCGAAGGCAGTACCGTCATATCCCTCTGCAACGAAAACACGGTAGATTGTAGAAGAACCCAGACCCAAAAGCAGGAACAGATCAGCAATCTGATAGACCTGTACGGTCGAAAAGTCAATCTTGGACAGTGTTTTGAAAACGCCGAAAGAAAAACGGATGTATGGGTATCTTGTCTCTGGCTCTACAAGCCCGGAACAGGCGAAAACGAGTTCAACGATTATTTCTCCCTTGAAGAAGAAACAACGCCGGACGTAGATTCCGGAATATTGAAATACAATTACATACGTGAAATTGTAAACCGCTATGTCAGTGCCATCAAACTGTTCGACAGGATAGAACCCCTTGCTACCGAAATCAATGAATTGACCGAAACCTTCTCCGATAACTCAATCAAGTTCGGCGCATACGAAACAGGCAAGTACAACTATAGCGACGCGAAAATCTCACGGGAAACGTACAGGAAGGAACTCCAGAAACAGGCATGGCGTCACATATTCAAGCAAATGAACATGGATAAATATATAACCCATGGCGTTCGCAAAAAAATAAACCGCTATGTCGAGACACAGATACATGTTCCATTCACGATGAAGAACATATACCGTATGCTCGAACTCATTGTCGGGACGCATGAATCGCGCATGGATGAAGTCATCGTGGAAGCCTTTGACAACATCTGTTCTTTTGCATGGAGCGAGAACTGCACCGGCGGCGAAAAGTGGAAAACAAATTCCGACTATGTCGTAAACCGCCGTTTCATCATACCCTACATTTGCGAATCCGATAAATGGAGCAGTAACAATTGGGTAAGAATCCATATCTCCAATTCGGAAGAATACATAAACGATGTAGTCAAGGCTCTTTGCTATATCACAGGCGTTGCCTATGAAAATTGCTCTACGTTAAGTGGTTTTATAAGCCGCATGGACATGCAATGGGGACAGTGGTACGAATGGGGATTTTTCCGTATCCGCGGCTACAAGAAAGGTACCATGCACTTCGAGTTCGTAGATGAAAAGGTATGGGAAACATTCAACCGTCGCGTGGCAAAAATCAAGGGATGGGCGCTGCCCCAAACCTCCAACGCAACAAAGGCTGAAAGAAGAAGAAAAAGCAGTCAGCCTACAACATTATTTTAAAACTAATCATTTAAAATTATAAAAATATGACAACAAATCAAAACATGATTCGTAAAATGGGTAATTATGAAATTATCCAGCGCACCCTGGATGGATATTTTGAAGCTAACGCTTTATTGCGTCAATGGAATAACGATATCCAACATGAAGATAAAAGAGAAATGAACAAATTTCTTTCTTCTGAAAAAACAAAAGAGTTCATTGAAACTATTGTTGAAAGAGAAAATGAGAAATCTATTTTTCGCGATTTCGGTGAATTACAGGTAGTTATAAAAGGTAAAACAAGAGGATTATTGCATGGAGGAAGTTTACCTGCTTCTGTATGGATGCACCCACTTTTATTTATAGATTTTGCCATGTGGATAAACCCGAGATTCAAATACGATGTTTTGAAATTCGTTTTCGACGAAATGATAAAGTATCGGCATGAAGCAGGAGACGAATATAGAACATTGGCAGCAGCAATCCAAAAAATAGTAAAAAAAGACTTTATCTATCCGGCAATGTCAAAGATTGCCGAAGGTTTAAACTGGGTCATTTTCAACTCGCACGAACCGGCAATCAGAAACAAGTTCGGAGATGAAGACAAACAGCGCGAACTCTCAACACTTGAAAAGAAACTTGCAGACCTGATAAACGAAGGGTTTTTAACTAATTTCGACCAAGTTCTAAATTATCTAAGAAAGCGTTATAACGAAAAAAACTATCCAAAAGTCTTTGCTACTTAATAAAACCAACCTTGCTCTATCCTTCTCCCTCCCCACGGGAGGGACGGGGAGGGGCTTAATACTAAACAGCAATGGAAAAGAAACATCAAATGTTAATACTCGACATGAAAAAGACACGGGATTACGATAAACTCCTGTCAGAATACTACGAACTGAAATACTTACCTGACGACTTCATCTTCAACAGGGAAATTCTCGAAGGAATAAGGGTAATAGCATACAAGTCGAGCAACGCGATTGAACAGTACAGATGTATATTTGAAGTCTCTAAAACAGATACGATCAAAATATCCAACATCAATGACATTATTTTCAATCTTCTATATCTCAAAGTGGAAGAGATATTCACTCCGCTCTCCCTTTATACCCTGGTTTCATCCCGGAAAAGCGATGTTACCGATATGAGGTGCATTATCTCGTATATCCTGTACGACAGGTATAATTTCAGCCTGAAAGACATCGCTTCCCTGCTGGTATTCTACGATTCAAACATCAGGTACTATCTCGAAATGTATAACAGCAACTATACGCACGATAAAAAATTCCGGACAATGGCAGACAAGGTATTGAAGGCGCTCTACTTAAAACAGTAACAACTTTTTTTATACATATAGTTTTATATATTTATTACATTTATCGGAAGCAAAACACTGTGAAGCAGATTGTTTCCGGCTTTTCATTAAATAAGTGAATTGTTAATATGTATGTTCGTTGTGAATTACTTTTAAAATGCGAACAGGGAAAGGCGGCAGATTGTGAAACCCGCTGCCTTTTTTTATTTTTTCAAATAATCAGTATCTTTGCATTTGTAAAATAGACAAAAATGATAGAAATAAAAGGAAAATACAACTCCGCAAAAGTATTCACCGATTCTCTGGAAAAAGAATCCAGATTACAGATAGAAAACCTCTGTAATCAGTCATTCATAGAAGGAAGCAAAATCAGAATGATGCCCGATGTCCATGCAGGAGCAGGTTGCACCATCGGAACATCCCTTACCGTTACAGACAAAATTATTCCAAACATAGTTGGCGTAGATATTGGATGCGGGCTTGAAGTAGCCATGATAAAATCGGATAGAAAACAAGCCAAAAGTTTTGATCCTGTCAAATTGGACAAAATAATCTATAAGCATGTTCCGAGTGGTATGGATTTAAGGGATGAGGAACATGAATTTGTAAACGAAATTCCCCTCCAAAATATCCGTTGCCCAGAAATTAACAGGACAAGAGCAAGAAAAAGTATCGGATCCCTTGGCGGAGGCAACCATTTTATCGAAGCAAACAGGGATGAAGAAGACAATCTGTACATTGTAATTCATTCGGGTAGCCGTCATCTGGGAAAAGAAATAGCAGAATACTATCAGAATGAGGCATGGAACCAACTGAATAAAAACAGGGGAGAAGATATTGCGGAACTCATTGCCGGATTGAAATCGGAAGGACGTTACAGGGAAATTCAGAAGCGGATACAGGAAGTCAAGAAACAGGTATTGACCGACATACCCAAAGACCTTGCCTATATAACAGGTTCTCTCTTTGATGATTATATCAACGACATGAAAATTGTTCAATACTTCGCCCTGTTAAACAGAAAGGCAATGATGAATGTTATCTTAAAGAAATTGAAGATTCCGGAAGATGCAATTGACGAACAGTTTACGACGATTCACAATTACATAGATACTGAATCCATGATATTGAGGAAAGGTTCCGTATCGGCAAAACGGAACGAGAAACTGATTATTCCCATCAACATGCGTGACGGAAGTCTTATTTGCGAAGGTTTGGGCAATCCGGACTGGAACTATTCCGCTCCGCATGGCGCCGGCAGGTTGATGAGCAGAAGCAGCGCATTCAAAAATCTGAAAATGGAAGATTTCAAAAAGACGATGACCGGTATCTATTCTACCTCCGTAAGGGAAGAAACCATAGATGAAAGCCCGATGGCATACAAGGACATGTCTGAAATCATCAACAATACCAAGCCTACTGTAAGAATCATCAAAACAATCAAGCCCATATACAATTTCAAGGCGGCAGAAACAATACCAAGTTGGAAAAAGAAAAAATAATTTGTACTTTTATACCCAAGTGTATCCCTCATTTGAGGGAAAACAATCGGAAATCGCATGGACAGGAATCCATGCGTTTTCTGCTTTAAAAAAGCAAGAGCCGCTGGTAGAACGGCTCCGTAACTCGCATAACACTTGGTTATCGAGATGGCGCAAAGGTGCGAATAATTTCTGAAAGTCTCAAATCCTTATCCTCAGTCTTTGCCTTTGCCTATCAAAACTCTAAACACTAAATCCTAACAAACAAAGTCCCCACATCCCGGACACGATAAGACTCTTCCGTAACCACATACCCTTTCGATTCAGGCTCGTAAATACCCGCAATCAGCACATCCTTATCCTTATGGTTTATCACTGTCCAGATAACCCGCGTCTGCAAATTACTCATAATATGTCGCAAGTCATAGCGACTTCACAGATACCCCTTAAAAGCATCATTAATCTTGCTTTCCGGCATGGTAGTACACTCGTTACAAATCGGTTTGTAACACTCGAAAAATTCAACAGTATCCAATTCTTTCATAGCGTTTTCTCCTTTCCATATAATTATCTAAAAATCAATCAATTCGCAATATCTTTCAATCTCCGAAGCCAGCGGCTCGCCATTTTTATCAACTTTTTTAGATAAATCTTTGGGTATTATCAAAAAGTTTTGTATCTTTGCACCGTCATTACGAGCAGAAATATTACGGGGTATGGCGGCTTCATCCTTTACGGGTGAAGGACTGATGGTGAGAAGCCCGTTCACCAATGACTGAATCAACTCCACATTAGGTAAACTCTTTTGTGGAGTTTTTTCCTTATAATAAATAGTCTTGTAGAATATCATCTTCCCATCTGAATCCTTGTCAATACTTACAACTTCGGCAAAATATCTGTCATATCTTTTAATGAAGATTAATGATCTCCTGCCAAAAGTTCTATTGTCCAATTTTACTTCATCAGGCTTGTCAAGAATTTCCTGTATTCTCTCATATTCCTTTATGGATACTTCCGGATGATTATTTGATACATGATTGATAAAGTATCCTTTCCCCGAATAGACACGGTTATCCCGTATATTCTCATCTAAATATTTCAAGTATCCGGGATGAATATAAGCCACAGGCGTCAATATATTTCCGAATTTCTCATTTATCTTTTCCAATGATTTTCCTTTAGCCCATTCGATATTCTCAAAACACAACCATTCAGCAATACGACTTTTTATCGCAGCCAATTCCATCCAGTTCCCAAACCATTTCATAAAATCATCCGTCCGGGCTATCAACCACTGTTTTTCATTCAAAGAACTGATACTTCTATTATGCGCTTTCATAAATATCCCCTTAGCCATGGCATATTTTCTAATCAACTGCATTTCAGCCTTAATCTTCATTTTAATTCTATCTTCAAGCATAAAAAGAGCACAAAGATAGCAAATATTTTTGACAGACAAAAAACCGTATTTCCGATATTCAATATTTGACAGTTTGCAAATCTTGCAGTATCTTTGCCACGTCTCCGGCGAAAGCGCCAACGAGTTTATAAACTGCGCGGGTCTTGAACGCTTCCGCCTGGAGATTCTTTATATACAATGGCTTGGGTCGTTTTGGGCGTTCTGTCAAAAGCTTTTGCATTTGACACCGAGCTTTTTTTTTATTTGCACTTGTTGATTATCTCTTCCAAGTCCTCATCCGAAACCCCAAAAGCATCTGATAATCTATAAGATTCAACAGCAGAAGCAAGAGGCTCGCCGTTAGCATCAATAGCATTAGAATGGTCGTTTAAAATATATTTTCCCTTTTCGTAGGATTTCTCAACTCCTTTTAGTAACTTTGCAGCCGATATGGATTTGTTAGAAGTTGAAAGCCCGCCTTTCGTTGCATTACCGATGTTTCCATTCGTTTGTTCGGCGGTTGTTAAGGACTTTTGAATCGGGGCGGTGGTGCCTTCTAACAATTCTATATTTGTTACTTCATAACTATGAGGTTTTGACTTCATATTCTTGTTATTATACTCTTTTAATGTTGTTTTTATACGATAATAATTTCCATCAATCATAACGGATCCATATAATCTATAAATATTGACGTCAGGATTAATTTCATTTTCAGAATCTCTTATTCCGTCTTTTTTCAAATAATCAGGATGTTTTTCTCCGATAATGGAATTGTCAATTACATTCGGCAAAATACGTAAGACACTATGATGTATATCCCTATTATCGCTTTTGGCAGCAGAACTCTCATGTAAATATTTTTTGATAGCTATATTCGATATTTGATATTCACCAATTGTAGAATTATTATAATTCCCAACAATGTTCTTTTCTGCTCATACTTTGGCTTCCGCGTTATTTTTAAATGGAAATAAAACAGTTTCAAGGATATTTACTTCTTTATATTTAAGTTCCCAGTCCCCAAACCTCTCCTTGAATCCATCAGTCCGAGCCAACAACCAGTCCGCTTCACCCAGATTGGAATCCTTTCCATTGGGAGCCTTCATAAAAG
>JAITMT010000124.1 GCA_031277235.1 Tannerella sp. | reverse complement strand
TGGGCTTACGACATCGGTTTCGGCGGATTGGATCACGTTCTCGCTTCCGGCGAAAACGTCAATGTCCTGGTCGTGGACACCGAAGTATATTCCAATACCGGCGGTCAGTCGTCCAAGGCTACGCCGACCGGCGCCATCGCCAAATTTGCCGCCTCGGGCAAACACACCCGCAAGAAGGATTTGGGCTTGATGGCTACCACCTACGGTTATGTCTATGTGGCGCAAATCGCGATGGGAGCCAATCAGGCGCAGACGCTGAAAGCCATCCGCGAAGCGGAAGCCTACGACGGTCCCTCGATAGTCATCGCCTACTCGCCCTGTATCGCTCACGGTTTGAAAGGCGGTATGGGCGACATGGAAGACGAGCAGAAAGTAGCCGTCGAATGCGGATACTGGAGCCTCTGGCGTTACGACCCGCGTCTGGAAGCCGAAGGAAAAAATCCGTTCCAACTGGATTCCAAAGAGCCTGACTGGACGAAATTCCAGGATTTCCTGCAGCGGGAAGTGCGTTTTGCCTCGTTGATGAAGCAAAATCCGGAAACAGCCAAAAAACTGTTCCAGGTAACCCAGGAAAACGCCAAGTGGCGTTATGATGGCTACAAGCGCAGAGTCGCAGAGGTTTGGACGAAATAATTTTCATTTTGTATAGATTGTTTATTAGGTGTAGAGACGCAGGATTTGCGTCTCTACATTTTTTTACTGTACGGGCAGTTTCAACTTTTGTTCTGCAAAGAAAATATCCCGCTATGCCGCCGGAGTTTTACGTAATGTCCCGCTCGCGCGAGTTTGCAACTCGTGCGTTTGCCGGTGGTTATATATTCTTCATCCTTTTCAAAAAACACGGGGGCATAGTCAAAGCCATGTCCCCGCGTAATTTTTACCGTTTGGCGGTGATGCCAAATTCTTTCCACTGCTCTTGTGGGGCGCCTAACTTGACTACTTTGACGGCTTCGGTCATCGTTTTGTTCAGGTCGGTGAGTAACGCCTCCAGCGCTGCGGTGGAGGTTTTGAGTTCGGCTTTGAGGCGTTCCTGCGCATTGTTCCGTTCAATGATGCTGTTGAGGTTGGCGTCGAGCACGGCGATAAATTCTTCGTTTATGCCGCGTTTTTCTAACGCTTCAAGGTTGGCTTTCAGCCCTGCCGACATTACCTGCGCATTGTTGATTTGCGTGGCAAACGATTTCGATTTTGCACTCATAAATTTTTATGTTTTAATGATTCATATTAACGGGGCAAAGATACGGAATATTTTTGATATGACAACCATGTCGGGGCTTGCGTGCCAAAGTTTGGGGGATGTTTCCCGAAATTTGGGGAAAGTCCCCGCAAGCACGGGGTGGTTCCCCGATGTTTCGGGAAAACTCCTGCAGGTGTGGGGCGAACTCCCGCACCTGCGGGACGGTTTCCCGATGTTTGGGATAGTGTCTTGCAGGTGCGGGGTTGACTTTGCTAAACTGCAAAATTTTAGAGGCAGGCAGTCTCTCCCCTTATTTCTTCAAAACAACTATATTATAAAACATATTTCCCAGGTTAAACCCAACTGAACCTGACGTAAATGCAGCCGTCGTCGTTATCACAACATTTTGGTTCACAGAGGTCAGTGAGTCTGGAGAAATAAAAATCATACTGCCTGACGGGGTACCGCTGTATTGCGAATTGTTCATCACTTCCGCCAGCGGCGGCATTCCCACGCCCAATTGATATCTTGCCGTTGCAATCGTAACGTTGCTCGCGCCCGCTTCCACATAAGCCGTATCCGTACTGCATACGATGGCATATTGACCGTTGGATACGACAACGTTCGAACCGTCTCTCACTTCTACGATATATTCGATATTGCTGCCCGGATTGTTGATGGTCGGATCTCTCCAGGACAAGACAGAAATTACGGGCATATAACCAGCGGTGTTCTGTTTGTTAATTGTAACGATATAGTGACAATTGCGCTTAATATCCACAAATTTTTTCTCTGTCGGATGTGAATCGTAGAAATCCAGACGGTAAAATCCTCCACTTGAAGTACTGTCGGCGAGCAACAAAAACGGTCTGTCAATGTTGAAGGAATTGTCGGCAATGGTTGTTCCCAAAATATTTTTTGTAGCGGAAGGATATTCGTAAACGTACACTGTTGCCGGAAGGGTTTGCTGCGCACCCTGCACAAGTTTGATATTCGCCGTAAAACTTTTTGGTGCGGCAGCCGGAATACCGGTAACCGTTGGCTGGGGTTGAATCTGTCCCTGAGGCGCATAATTGTAAAACAGGAATGTCGCCCTGTCCGGTAAACCGGTAAAGGGACGGTAACTTACAAACGTTTCTCCCAGTTTCAGTTGAATTTTGGCAACGGCGCGGATCATCGCGCAGTCATACGGACCGCCTGTCGGATTCCAACTTGCAATTTCCCCATACATCGGCAGATGATCGCCTTCAACATAATAGGGTTTTGTCAATGGAAGCAAGGCGTTGATATTGGTCGGTGAAACACTTCCCCTAATCGTTGCCAGATTGTGCATGCCAAAATTGGCAAGCAGGATAATCCTGTTCGTTGTCGGCGCAAAACGTATTTGCGGAAGCATTTGAGTCGCCTGTCCGTTATTGGCAATACCCGCTCCCGGTATCACCGTGTCGTGAACGTATGCAGTGCCGTTAAATTCCAGCACCCAAAGGCTGTCAATATAGCATTCGCTTGGGGTTGCCGTGCTGTAGGTAAGCACATTTGCTTCAGGCAGGTTGAGCATAATCCGACCCTCCGGAATAATATTGATTTCCGGTTCAATCTCGTTGTTGCAAGCCGTGAAATATAAAATGCCCGACAGCAATAACGTCATTCTTTTCATAAACTTTAATCTCATATCAATAATAATTTTTTAATAATTTTTTAATAAAATCACCGCAAAGATACAACATTTTTTTTATCGGAAAGAATAGACAAAAAAAAAATCGTACACCCCGGTTTTTTCGCAGACGGGAAGCCCCGTAAAACAGAGAAGTCAAGTTCTCTGATAAATTGTCTTTATTCCGGCATTCCGTTAGGAATGCATCGCTCGGTAGAAAAGTCATCGTTCCGCAGGATGCATTCCGTAGGAATGCAACCAAACATGGCAAACATTTTCTACCGGGCGATATTCCCCCGACGGGAATAGGACTTGACAGCCCTGCCATAAGAGAGACTTCTCATTCCCCTGAGGGCAGGGTAGGGCAGGACGCCTATTTCTTCAGCAACTCCCTGATTTTCCTGTCTGTTTTTTCCTTGACTTCGGGCGTAATGTTTTCTTTCAACTGTTTCAGCAGAATGGCGGCGACTGCCAAATCGTCCGTAAAACCGAGCGCGGCGATGAAATCGGGAATTAAATCTACCGG
>JAITMT010000105.1 GCA_031277235.1 Tannerella sp. | reverse complement strand
ACGGATTCACCGACTTTTCGGAAGAGGAAACAGCACAGCCTGCAAGCGAGGAAACACCTGAAATAGAGGAAGTAACGGAGGTAAAAGAAGAAGAAAAGGAAGAAGCAAAACCCAACACCACAAAAAAGTCTTCCATAAAAACAGCCTCCAAACGCAAAGACGAGCCGAAATCGCTCGGCGCCAAAGCGCCCCAGGCAGCCAAACCGAAAGCAACCACCAAAGCCGCCGCCCCGCGCAAAAGTACGGTCGGCACAAAACGGGGAGGATGAATGCAAGAAAAAGAGGCTTTTACACGAGCCTCTTTTTCTATTTAATGTTTCACAATTGATTTCTTCTGTGCGGTATTTTTCCATCCGGGACAATGACGGTGCAAATACCGTAACTGTCAGATTAAACATTCATATACAGATATTTTAAGATCCTGAAACGGTTGAGTGCGGGTTTTCAACAGATTACCCGTCCACCAATTTGAAAGTAAAATCACTGCTCTCTGCTGAAATAATATTTTTTTACCCAAAATCGTACAAATTACCGAAATTTCATGTAATTTTGTTCCCTTATTTCATGAAAAAAAGCGCGTGAATATAAAATTGTCATATCTGATGCCGGGTGTATTCCTGGTCGTTTGGACGTTCGGCTTGCAGGCTGTTGATGTTAAGTTTCACAATATCAACGAAATGTACGGTATCTCCATACGTGAAACAGCGTCGGTGTGCAGCGACGGTAACGGTTTTATCTGGGCTTCTTCCAAAACCGGAATCCTGCGACTGACCGGCGACGATTACCGCATTTACCGCCTTCCCTACCAGACGGCAGATATTATTTCCGTAAAACTTGTCTATCAAAATCCTGTTTTACTGGCTTTTACCAATAACGGACAGGTTTTTCGCTACAATACGGTAAATGATCGCTTCGATTTTCTGTTTGACTTGCGCAATCCGTTGAATTCCATTCATTTATATGTGAACAATATCCTGATTGAAAATCCGGAAACTTTCTGGATTGCATCCAGCATGGGGCTTTACAAATACAGGGCAGGCGAATTGACACTTGCCTGCGGAGACAGTACTGAGGTATCCCGGGCGATATGGTATGACAGCCGGCATCTGCTCTTTGCGCGCGACAATAAATTGTGGCTGATGGACGCCGGTACGATGGAATGTACCTGTATCTATGACAATCCTGCTTCGCTGCCGCTTCAGGTTCAGAAATTCTATTATGATTCATCCGGGAAAATTTTATGGATTGGAACCCTTGCAAACGGACTTTTCAAGTATGATTTCAATACGGAAACTTTTTCAGCGTCAAAAATTAAATCCTTTCCCAAGCAGCCGGTGCTGGCTATGGAGGCGAACTCCGATTCGACGATACTTGTAGGCATTGACGGTCAGGGCATTTGGGAAGTGGAAAAAAATACCGACCGGGTGCTGAATATTTACAAGGAAAATGCAGACGAGCCTTCCACACTGCCCGGAGACGGGGTTTACGACCTGTTCTGCGACCGGAACAAACGGGTTTGGGTGTGCACCTACAGCGGCGGACTGTCGTTTTTTGATCAGACTTCGTCGCCGGTTGTTCAAATCACGCATCAGGCGAACAATCCCAATTCATTGATTAATAATCATATCAATAAAATCGTGGAAGACAGCCGGGGAAATCTCTGGTTTGCCACCAATAACGGAATTTGTTGTTGGGACCGGCAAACCGACCGCTGGAAAACCTTCTATCACAATAAACAGGAACAGGCTCAGGTATTTTTGTCGCTGTGCGAAGACAATGAAGGGAGGATTTGGGCGGGCACCTATTCGTCGGGCGTATATGTTCTGGACGGAAAAACCGGCAGGGAACTGGCGCACTATTCATCGAAAGACGCCAATTCTCCGATAAACGATTACGCATTCGACATTTACAGGGACAGCGGTGGCGATATCTGGATCGGGAGTGTCTGGGGCGAAGTTATACGTTATCATGCCAAAGAAAACAGATTTCAGGTTTACGTGTCCTATCCCGTTTACAGTTTTACCGAGTTGTCGCCCGGCAAAATGCTGCTGGCATGTTCGTATGGACTGGATTTGCTGGATGCGGAGACGTCCGTGTCGGAACGGCTTTTGCAAGGCTACTTAGTGCATGACTTGCTGGTCAGGGACGGAAATATTTGGATATGCACCAGCGGCAACGGCTTGATCTGCTTTAATTTGGAAAAACGGACGACCGAAATATTTACAACGGAAGCGGGACTGCCTTCCAACCATGTGAACAGCATCGCGTATGCCGACGGATACCTGTGGCTGGGCACCGAAAACGGACTGTGCCGGTTCGATCCCCAAAACAAGACCGGACAGACTTATTTTACCATATTTCCGCTCTCGCGCGTTTCCTACAACCTCAATGCGCATAGCCGGCTTAAAAACGGACAGTTGATTTGGGGAACGAGCAACGGCGCCGTTCTGTTCGATCCTTCCGAAATATATCAGTTGCAGCCGCAGGGCAAAATTTTCCTTCAAGACCTTTTCATTTCGGGACGTTCGGTGCGCGACAGCGCTACCCTGCGCCTGAATACTCCGTTAGACAGCCTGAAAAATCTGAAACTGAAATACGACCAAAATTCAATTACCGTGGAACTTATCCCGCTCAACGCAACGGCTGATACCAAATTTTCGTGGAAAATGGAAGGGCTTGACCGGGAATGGAGTCCTCCCTCTTCTCTCCGGGCGTTTACCTACACGAATATTCCGACCGGAGATTTCCAGTTGAAAATCAGGCTGTACGACAGTTCCTTTTCGTATCTTTTGGACGAACGCGACATTGCCATAGACGTTGTTCCGCCGTTTTGGCAGACCCCGTGGTTTCTTTTGCTGACCTTTGTCTTCATTTCGGGACTTGTCTCGTTCATTTTGTGGAATTATTGGATTCGCCGCCGGCAGCGACATGCGGAAGAAAAAGTGCGGTTTTTCGCCAACACAGCCCACGATGTGCGGACTTCGCTGACGCTGATCAAGGCTCCCATCGAGGAAATAAACAGGGAACAGAGCCTGACCGACCTGGCTCGCTATTACCTGCATTTGGTGATGGAACAAACGCAGCGTCTCTCGACAGTGATTACGCAATTGCTTGATTTTCAGAAAATGGATATCGGCAGGGAACAGATTTCATTTGCCATGACGGATATTGTCCGGCTGGTTTCCCATCGCAAACTGATGTTCGAATCGTTTGCCAAAAGCAGGGATATCGAACTCGCTTTCACCTCAAACCTGGATTTTTACCTGACAGCCATTGATGAGCCGGCGATGGAAAAAATCGTGGACAACCTCATTTCCAATGCCGTAAAATATTCCCATCCCGACAGCCGGGTAGATATTTCTCTTGACTGCCAGCCAAAGGAATGGACGCTTGAAGTGCGGGACAAGGGGATCGGAATCGGCAAGAAAGCGCAACGCAGGCTTTTCCGGGAGTTTTACCGCAGCGAAAATGCCATCAACCGTAAAATTGCCGGTTCGGGAATCGGGTTGATGCTGGTGAAAAATTATGTTACCCTGCACGGCGGGCGTATCAGTTGCACGAGTCGGGAAAACGAAGGTTCCACTTTCCGGGTAACGGTACCGTTCAAACAGGTTGCAGTGCAGGAAATATCCGTCGCCGCTTCCCGCGAAAAACCGGAATATGCGCCGTCAGCCGACATGAAACCGCAACTTCAAACCGGAGACGGCGCGCGCCGGAAAAACATGCATATCCTGATTGTCGAAGACAACGACGATTTGCGCAACTTCATGCAATATCCTCTCGGTGAAGAGTTTGAAGTCTCGACAGCCGAAAACGGAGCCGTAGCGTGGAACATGATTCTCAAACAGATGCCCGATCTGATAGTCTCGGATGTAATGATGCCCAACATGGACGGTTTTGAACTTTGCCGGCTGGTGAAATCAACCTTTGAGACGTCGCACATACCGGTTATTCTGCTGACGGCGCTCTCCGGAAAAGCGGAACAGTTGCAGGGTCTGGGCTTGGGCGCCGACGATTACGTGACCAAGCCGTTCGACATGGGGCTTCTTCAACAGCGTATCCGGGCGATCATCAAAAATCGAGAGACTATCCGGGAAAAAGCCCTGAAACTGATCAAGGTCAATACCGGCGATTCCCTGTTTACCAATGAATTGAACGACGTATTTGTGAAAAGGGCAGTGGAAGTGGTGCGTACCCGCATCGCGGACGCCGATTTCGACAAGGACGAATTTGCTTCCGCCCTGAATGTCAGTTCCTCGCTGCTCTACAAGAAAATCAAAACGCTGACCGACCGCTCGCCCGTGGATTTCATTAAGGCTATCCGCCTGAATCATGCGATGGAACTGTTGCAGACGCGCAAATACACCATCACCGAGGTCAGTGAAATGTGTGGATTTTCCAGCCTCCAGTATTTCAGCACGGCATTCAAGAAACATTTCGGAAAACAGCCCTCGGAGATTTTTTGAGGATAGGCAATAGAGAATTTTGTTGCATGAATTGGTAAAACTTGCAAAATTTGCACGTTTTGGTGATTTGTTGTATTTTTGCAGAAAATAAGCATTAAAAACGTTAAAATTTGTTGATTATATTAAAACGAAATGATGATGACAGGCAGGGAAGATAAAAACGCGAATAACCTGTTTTTCCTTTGCTCCTTGATTGAATACATCGGCAGGAAAACGAAAAATCACCGCAATGTGGTTGTAAATGCCATCGGAAAGGACGGTTTGCAACATATTTTCAATTTGGCAGATGTTTATCATTGCGAAAATATGGATAAACTGGTATTTGAATTGACAGAAAAATATAACATGGTAAACGGGATATTCGACAATATCGGGAACGCAAAATATGCTGTACCAACACATTGGGATATCGGGAAAATATATAAGCGTTTAATCATTGACGTCAACAAAAAAGACGGTAAACCAATCATTGACATACTGTCGGAAGTTTATAATTCGTGGCTGTCGCGAAAAATCGAGGATTTCAACGGCAGCGTGTATTATGAGAGTCCCGAATATCTTTTCCAAACCTATCTGTTGGGCGACTTTGTCGAGATAAGCATTTCGGCAAATTAAAAGGCTTTGCACGTCATTGTGGGCAACGACAAATCAAGAATCTAAAGTCATAAATTATATATTGCACTCTTTTAGGGGTTTATACAGAGATTTCATTTAAATTAATTGTATATCTCATGTCGGCATAGCGAAAGACGCTACGCCGGGCAGGGGCAAGAGAAAAATTTCGACAAACAAAAATTATTAAAA
>JAITMT010000093.1 GCA_031277235.1 Tannerella sp. | reverse complement strand
GCACAGTTATGGCAGGAAAGGGCTTTGTTTTCGGCTTTTCGCAGGATTTTGGACTGTTCTTTTTGCGCCCTGAAAAGATTTTTGTCGGGCCTGGCTCCGTGAAACACTTCGCGCGGCGTGAGTCCGAACAGCGCCGAATGGGGACGGTCATTGTATTGCTCCACCGCCTTTTCAAGAAAACGCCTTGTATGCTCAATATCAGAGAGTTCGCATCGGAAAAGAAAGTCGTATTTCATCCGCTTGTTCACGGCTTCGATCATGCTGTTGGAAAAACGGATGTCTTTCTGCGCAACCAGCCGGTTTATTCTGATTTCCTCATTTTCAATGGCTTCCGTTACAAATCCTTTGTTTTCAATACCGTCGTCAACCAACAGGATGGTACGCGGCTCCCGCTTTTCGAGCAGACAGTCGGAATAGACCGTTCGAAGGTTGTCGAGCTTCACGGATGACCTGTATTCGGTTGAAATCCTCCATCCGAGAATCATCCTCGAAAAATTGTCGGCAATAAAATAAATGAAGCATTTGGTGTAATCGAGCGGACGGTAAACGCATACGTCGGCATGGATGATTTCGGCGGGTTTCGTTGCGCGGATACCTGTTTTCTGTTTGGCTTTGAATATTTTACGGCTGAAACTGTTGAAACGTCCGGCGTATTTGTAAAAGGCAGTCAGGCTCATAAACGCTTTTCCCCGACGCATCATTTCATAGTAAACGGCGCTTAACGGATAGTTTTTATACTGTTCATCCTGTGAGCCTGTTTTATCAAGTACTCCATTCAGTATCAACTGAAAAAGTGGTAGAAAGAAAATGAGATGACAGTAAAAAATGGGGACTGTCCTTATTTTGAGAGATGCCGCTTTATGTGTTCAAGGTCTTTTCTTGCATTGGATGCAACCTGGCTTGAAACTATGTAATTTGTATATCTTGAAGCCATACACCAGTCAAACAGAGACATGTAAGCCCTTTTACACATTGGCAGATATAAACTGACAAGCGATATAATAACATCATGTTTTGATTTTTTGCTTGCATTGCTCTTGAAGATAATGCGGTAATATATTTCAAAATTGTTATAAATCAATCCGTTTTGTTCAAGTGGAAAAATCTCGTTACAAACATAGTGCAAGGCCGAGTAGAAAGCTGTTGTCACTACCCAGTCATTGAATTGTCCTGATTGCAAAAGATAGTCACACGTATTTTCATTGTGGATTGCATGATCCTTAGACATTGTTGGAAAGTTTTAGAATGTAGCCGTCGGATAAGACTTTTTCCTCATCAAAGTACTCATTTATATGGCAAAACGAAACGAGAACGTAATAAAATTCATTTTTGTTTTTTTCCTCCAATTCAGCAACTAAATCATACATTTCTAAAAAGTCTTCGTTTGCCCTTTCCAATTCCGGCACGGTAATCAGAATTTTGAAATAATCAAAACCATCTACCATCAAATAAGCGTCTACGGGGTTAAAATTGTGACGTTTCAGTGTATTTAACAGGCTGACGGTTATATCCTTTGACTTCTCAATATTGGTATTCAATTTGTCAAATGCAAGCCGCTTTGCTGCTGCAAAAGCGTCTTTTCTGCCATGCAGGTAGGCGTCGATGAGGTCATCACTCGTAAAAGTTTCATCTTTCCGGGTAGGAATCCATGACGCAACGGTTTTATCCTTTTTCAATTCAGCAATCGCTTCCATAGTTGTGTATTTTGATGCTGCAAAAGTCGCTCAAAAAAATGGATTTTCAAAAAAAAATCGCTCTTTTTATTTTTTTTATATCTTTGTCTGTTGTTTTTATTGCGGCAACTGTCTTCGTCCGTTGGGTTGGAACTCACAGCGAGTATAATAGAATTGATGTAAAAACGATTTGAAATATAGAGAAATATGAATAGCGATTTTTATTTCAAAAAGACGGTAGAGGAGGCAGACAAATTGCGGGAGAGAATAATTCGTGGATTGCAATGCAAATAACACCATAAAATCAAACAAATCGGTGCGGATATTTGGACGGTAAGAGTTCTTGGAAATGTTGAAAAGAGATGAAAAACAGATAAAAAGGTGAAAATGTAACCGTTTTATCAAAAAAAACACTACATTTGCAGCGTCTTGATAAACAATCAATCAATCATTGCGAATCATTGATCAAACAGACAAAAACACTGCAACAATGGATAAAAGCGAAACTGTAATCGAAAAGGCAAGACAATACAAATATATGATTGACAGCATATTGCCTGTCAAGATAGATAAATGCTGGCTTTACGGCTCTTACGCAAAAGGAACGCAAAACCGGCACAGTGATATTGATATTGCTATGGAAATCAGTCATATAGATGATGATTTATACTGGACAGTCCTGCCCTTGTTATGGAAACTTTCAAATCAGATAGACAATCGCATCGAACCCATCCTGATAGCGCGGGATACTGACTACACCGGTTTTCTTGATGAAATTCAACGCACAGGTATCATCATCAATTAACGGTTACTACAGCAGAGTGCATACCTTTGCCGGGGCTTCCGTGAAAAGTTGCATTTACTAATTGAACTTACCGAAAAACGGACAAAAAATCGAAGAGATGAATGTTTTGTCAAAAAAAGTTGTAATTTTGCACCATAACAGACAATTATAATTCATAAAAATGATAACGGCATTTACAAATCTCGGCGACAATGTAGGCATTCAATTCCCGAAATCCCTGTTGCAAAACATGCCATTCAGCGAAGATGACGAAGTGGAAATACTTATTGCGGACAAAAACATTGTTATCAAACGGGTCGAAGAAAGAAGACATCTGACGACAAAAGAGCGGATATCATCCTTCGGCGAATCGGAGGTGCCTGTCCCTTTATCCGAAACAGACTGGGGTAAACCGCAGGGTAGAGAAATATGGTAAAACAGGGCGATATTATTGCCGGGTTTATAGAACTTGAATAAATTTTCCGCTATGCAAATCCCGCCGTAAAATCAAACAAAACGGTGCGAACATCAAGAAAAAAAAGAAATATCCGTCTTATGAAGAAATTGCTTTTGATATTGCTTTTGACCGCAAGCTGGTGGTTCGCGGCCGACGTCCGGGCAGACTACAACCTGCCGGGTGACGTCATCTCGCTGGCAAACGACGGCGGCC
>JAITMT010000053.1 GCA_031277235.1 Tannerella sp. | reverse complement strand
TTTATTTTTTAATATTGCGCCGCAAAGGTCGGGAGAAAAATCCAGACAGACTGCACATAAAATCAAACATTTTGTGAAATATTTTGACGGCATAATATCTTAATTTTTAATTTTTTATAGAAAAATGTAAGTTTTTTTGATAAAAATGTATATTTTTGCAGAAAAAATATTCCGAGATGAACAGACAAATAAAGACAAAAATAAAGAAACTCCGTACGGAAAAAGGATTAAGTCAAACGGAAATGGCTGACAGACTGAATATTACAAGAACAGCCTATCACAATATAGAATCAGGAGAAAGTTATTCCTGGGCAAGATACCTCAGTGAAATTCTTGATATTTTTGGGACTTCTCCCAAAGATTTTTTTAGCGATATTCACGGAAATGTTATCAATCAGAGTAATTTCACGACGGGAGCAATAGGTTACGTCGAGACATTGCATCAGGAGAACAGGGAAATCTACGAAAAATTACTTGCGGCTAAAGACGAGCAAATTGCGTTGCTGAAAGATTTGCTGGAAAAGAAACCGGCGATATAAAAAGCATGTTATTATCAATATTTTGTAAATATACTAATAATCAATGTATTTTGCAAACAAATAGGCTATTTTTTTGAGTAAGTCTATTGATTTTTTACGTATTTTGAAGGTGCGGAGCATTAGTAACCCCTAATAACTAAACGCTAAAAAGAAACCACCCCGTCCTTCGGACACCCAAGCCCCCCTACCCCCACAGGGAGAGGGGAATTTATGGATACTTTACCTTTGACACGACGCTACCAAATACTTTGTTTCGGAAAAATATCAAGGAACCGGCTGCCCGCGTCTTTTTTCGCTTTATCCACCAAATTTATCCGTTTGTCCACCATTAAGTGTAAAAAATACAATAATTTTGCGGCAAAATTCAAAATGTATTATTATGAAGAACATATTCAAGTTATTTTTATGGATGGGAATTGTGCCTGGCTTCCTTTCGTGCACCGACTGGGGACGAATGGACGAGCCTGCGGGAAATCAGGTTTACCCTAAACTTGAGCAGATTGCAGAGTTCACTTTCGACGAGGAGGAATTGCCCGAATCGTTTGAAGTGATTGCGTACGACCCCGGTTCTACGCCCGCATTGGCGGAAGATCCGGAGCGCGGCATGGTTTTGCAGGGCGACGGCGGCTATACCCGCATCGTCAATCCGCTGAATGCCGTTAAAGTTCAAAACGGCGTTTCGCTTACCTGCTGGGTGAAATTGCCCGCGACGCCCGAAGGAGAAGAGCAGGATTTGACAAGCGCGATTTTTTCGTTTACGAACGAAGACAATTCGCAGCGGATGTTCCTGACTGCCAACGGCTGGCTGCGCTACGACGGCGCCGACGGCGAATATGAAGAGAACAATCCCGCTACGGTGAAAACAGGCATGATGTCTGCCGGAGAATGGCATTACCTGGCGGTGGCTGTTACCAACACCGGCTATTTTGTGTATGTGGACGGATTGCGGAAAATCAACCAGGCGATTGCCGATTTCGACGCTTCGAAGATTGTGCAGTTTATGGCTTCCGCGCCGTATCTGTGTGTCGGCTACGGTTCCGATGGGCAAATGTCGGGCGTTTCGATGGACGACATTAAAATTTACCGCAACACCATTACCGCCAGGGAGGCTGTCCTTACGGGAGGCGGAGGCGGAGGCGAAGAAAGCGTGCCGTTCATTCCCGTCGTAGGCAATACGGACATGACAACGCCGTGGTGGAGCGCGTTTTCGAACTATTATGCAGCCGAAGGCAACAGTGCGTTCCACATCAAGTTCAAAAACTATACAAACGGAGCGGCTAACTGGAACAACTGGGTATTGGTTGTTACAAACGGCATCGAAAGAGGCGAGCCCGAATATGCGGAATATTTCGTACTCCGCGCGGACGCATTCGGATGGGGAACCAACTACGTCGGCGACAATATCGTCCATAACTATAACTGGGATACGTTCAGCGAAGATATGAAAGGCGCTACGGTGGACCTTACGCTAACGCGCAGGGGGCAACGGGTGGAAATGAAAGCCATCACGACAACCGTATCCAACAAAACGTTTGAATATACCTATTTTATAGAAGGAATACCGCAGAGCAAAATAGGACTGTTCTTCACGGTCGAGGGCGGTTATCTCGAATTTGACAAGACGCAGGCAAGCGTTGCCACGCTTTACGAAAAAGGCATGTACCGCGTCGGTTCCGATGACTTGTCGGTCGGCTGGTGGAGCGTGTTCTCGAACAATGTGAAAACTTCCGGCGATTACGTTGTCAATTATCAGTTCTACAACTATACCGACGGCTTGGCGAATTGGAACAACTGGGTATTTGTGCTGACAAACGGCATCGAAAGAGGCGAGCCCGGATACGCCGAATATTTCGTACTCCGTGCGGACGCATTCGGCTGGGGAGACAAATATGTAGGCGGCAACATTACCCATAACTACAACTGGGATACGTTCACGGGAGACATGAATGGCGCATTTGTGGATTTGACCGTGAAGCAGATTGGCAAGCGGGTTGATTTCAACGCCGTAACAACCACTTCGGGAGGCGCAACATTCAACTATTCCTACTTCCACGACGATATGCCGGAAGGCGAAGCAGGCTCTTTCTTTACATTGGAAAAGGCTTATATTGACATTGTTTCGGTAGCGACCTGCCCGTTTATCAACTCTAAAAACGCGGAATAAAACGGACGTTTTTTTTATACAATGTATCGGAAAAAGGTATAAATGGTAAAAATCAATCAATTATGATTTTAATAACAAATAAGAATATGATAAAAAAATTGGCGTTTTTAAACGTCGGATTATTTGCTGCACTGTATTTCAGCATCGCTCAAGCGCAAACGGTGAGGGTAACCGGCACGGTGAAGGACGAAGCCGGCGAGGTGCTCATAGGCGTCAGCGTGGTGGAGAAAGGCACTCGGAACGGCATACCAACCGACGTGAACGGTGCGTTTGCGCTCACCGTTGCGCAAAATGCCGTGCTGCAAATCTCTTACCTTGGTTATATTGCACAGGAGATTCCGGTAAGCGGACAGACAAACTTGAACATCACGCTGCAGGAAGATTCCGAGCAGTTGGAAGAAGTCGTTGTCGTAGGTTACGGTTCTCAAAGGAAAGAGAGCGTTGTGGCTGCCATTTCGCAAGTCAATTCCAAGGAACTGCTGAAATCGCCCGCCGGTAACATCTCGCAGGCGATAGCGGGGAAGATTCCGGGCGTCATCACGTCGCAGTCGTCGGGTGCGCCCGGCGCCGACGACGCCCAGGTTTTCATACGCGGACGCGCCACATTTGCAGGCGACGGACAGCCGCTCATCCTCGTTGACGGCATCGAACGCCCGTACTCCCAGATAGCGCCCGACGACATCGAGACCATCTCGGTGTTGAAAGACGCTTCTGCAACGGCAGTTTACGGCGTGCGCGGCGCGAACGGCGTCATGCTCATAACCACCAAACGCGGCAGGGATACGAAACCGGTCGTGAGCCTCACGGCTAATTATCAGACGCAAACTCCCACGCGGCGAGATAGTTACCTCAATTCCTACGAATCGGTCATGCTGCTCGAAGAGGCGCTTGCCAACGACGGACTGCCTTCGCAATTTTCGTCCGCCGACCTGGACATGTACCGCAAATCGTCTGCCGGAGAACTGTCGGGAATAGATCAACTGTTGTATCCCGACGTGGACTGGTACGACGAAATACTCAACAATTCCGCCCCCGCACAACGCTACAACCTGAGCATCCAGGGCGGAACAAAGCGGATGCGGTATTACGCTTCGGGCGAATATTACGACCAGCAGGGGCTGTACAAAAACCTGAGTACCGACCGGTACGGCAACAAATCAAACACAAGTTACCGCCGCTACGCTTTCCGTGCGAACATGGATTTTCTGCTGACCAAGGAACTGACGATGTCGGTTAATTTCGGCACCCGCTTTGAAGAACGGAACGGACCGAACGTTTCCGGGACATCCATATTGGACGTGAAGGATGTTGTAGAAAGAGCCGTATTTTATGAATTGAACCATACGCCCGGCTGGCTGTTTCCGGTCAGTTACAACATTACCGACGGCGAAACCCCGATGGTTCTCTACGGCGGAAGTTCGCAGTACCAGAACAATATTGCGGGCAGAATGGCAAAAGCCGGTTTTTACAAGGTTTCCAACACCATCAACGAAACGAATTTCATCGCCGATTACAAAATGGACTGGCTGACGCCCGGTCTTCGCGCCAAGGGCATGGTTTCGTTTGACTACGATTCGTACTATGACCGCAAGTTTACCGCCAATTTTGCCACTTACGAACTGAACGACCGTGCAAACTACGAATCCATCCTCGCCTACAACCGGTTCAACAGCGACGGTGAACTCTCCTATGGCGGTAAAGATCAGAAGACTACGATGAAACTCTACATGGAATACAGTCTGAATTACGCCCGCAAGTTCGGAAAGAACGACGTAACAGCCATGGCGCTTTACAACCAGAACGATTACCGCTATCAGGCAGATTTGGCGCAACGCTACCAGGGGATTGTGGGACGCATCACTTACGGATACGACGACCGTTACCTTGCCGAATTTAACGCCGGATACAACGGCTCGGAAAACTTCATGAAGGGGCGGCGTTTCGGTTTCTTCCCTTCCGTGTCGGCAGGATGGCGTTTGAGCAACGAATCGTTCATGCAACCGTACAGCGGCTGGCTCGATAACCTGAAAATACGCGCTTCTTACGGACAGGTCGGTAATGACGTTTATATGATTGGTAACGTCCGTCAGCGCTTCCTTTATGAAGACAAATGGATACAGTTGGGTAACGCCTACTATTTCGGAACAACGGGATACACCGGTATTTACGAAGGACAGTATCCCAATTACGGCGTAACGTGGGAACGCGCCAACAAATACAATCTCGGTGTGGATTTTTCGTTGCTGAAAAACCTGCTGAGCGGAAGTATTGACATTTTTACCGAACAGCGCGACAACATCCTGACCGAATACCTGACCCGTCCTCAATGGGTAGGCGTGGTGATGGCAGCCGGAAATCTCGGAAAAACCAAAAACGGAGGATACGAATTGGAATTGCGACATATCAAGCAGATAAACGATGATTTCGATTACAGTATCGGCTTGACGTATTCCCACGCTGCCAACGAAGTTATAGACATGGACGAGCCGGAACTGAAAACCGGTTACCGCAAGCGTGAAAGTCATCCGATTGAACAGTATTTCGGACTTGTCAGCGAAGGATTCGTTACGGCTGCCGATTTGGCAAATCCCGGTTTTCCGGTTTCGACTTATGGCGAAGTCAAGGTTGGCGACCTGAAATATCGTGACATGAACGGCGACGGCTTTATTGACGACCGCGACGAAACTTTTATCGGATACAGCAATATCCCCGAAAACACATACGCTCTTACACTGGGCGCAAACTACAAGCGTTTTGGTTTAAGCGTTATGTTTCAGGGAGTTGACCACGTCAGTCGCTATTACGACGCCGAGGCGATGTTCGCTTTTGTTTCCGGCGGCAAAGTAAAGGAACATCACTTGGACCGGTGGAATCCGGCAAAGAGCGAAGCCGAAAATTTGAGCGGTGCAAAATATCCGCTGCTGCATTACGACAGTTACGGCGACCACAATCAGCGTCGAAACTCCTTCTTCCTGCAAAACGGAGCATTCGTCCGTCTTAAAAACGTGGAACTGAGTTACACGCTGCCGCCGAGCCTGATTTCCAAAGCGGGAATGAGCGACTGCCGCCTCTATCTGAACGCGAACAACCTCGTTACCTGGGACCATCTGGGCGGACTTACCGACCCCGAAAGCAACGGCTCAAACAAATATCCCATCATGAGGGCAGTGAACATTGGTATTAACATTAAATTCTGATTACATCATGAAGAAGAAAATATTATATATGGCTTTTGTTGCCGGACTGGCGCTGATGATGACTTCCTGCGAAGATATGTTCGGTCATTTCCTGGACAAACAGCCCAGCAACGAACTGACGGAAGAACTGGTATTCAGCAGTTGGACAACTACCAGAGACTTTCATTATGATACCTACAACTTCCTGCGTAACGGAGCCGGCAGGATAAACACTTCGTGGATGGACGCCGCTACGGACCTGGCTCAAACAAGTTATGCTTCAGGCGGAGTGCGTACCTCCTTCAACATCGGTAACTACTACGGTTCGGCAGGCGCTCCGGAACTGACTGCTACCTGGGAACATTATTACCGTGGTATCCGCAAATGTAACATGTTGTTGACGCATATTGACGATGTTCCGAAAAGCGCCGATATGAGCGATGAACTTTATGCGACCGACAAGATGAACTACACATCGGAAGCCCGTTTCCTGCGCGCTTATTTCTATTGGGAACTCTTCCTGCGATACGGGGCAATACCCATTGTAACGGAAGTTCTCGACCCGGACGGCGATCTTTTGACAGGCTATACCACCCGTCCTTCGACCGGGGAATATATTGATTTTATCATCAATGAATTACAGGAATGCGAAAGCGGGCTGATGTCATACTCCGAAGGAATAAATTCGAGAAACGCAGGCAGAATTAGCCAACCCATGGCAAGGGCGCTTTACTCGCGCATTATGCTCTACATGGCAAGTCCGCGGTTCGCATCCGAATCGGGCATTTCCTGGAGCGACGCCGCCGCAGCCGCTAAAAGTTTCATAGACGATTACGGCGCCAATTACTCCCTGTTCACGGTTACCGAAACAGGCGGAACCAACGGAGTTGCAGCCTATACCAACGCCATTTTGCGGACGACTTACGAAGGCAACAATACCGAAGTCATCTTTTTCCGCAACGATGTACAGATTCAATGGGCTGGTATCGAGAACGATACTCCGGTAGGTGAAGGCGGCAGAGGCGGTCTTTGTCCCTCGCAAAACCTGGTGGATATGTACGATATGGCAAACGGCTCGTCGCCTTTCACCGAATACGACGAAACGGGAGCGCCCGTTTATAATGGCGGTGAAACGCCGTCCGTCAATGCCGCAAGCGGCTACAGCGAAGCCTCCATGTGGGCAAACCGCGACCCGCGCCTCGCGGCAAGCGTCCTTTACCAGGGTGTTGCGTGGGGCAATGGCGTGATTAACGTCATCAGGGGACAGCGGGACAATCCTGTCGGTAATGCAAATGCCACTCCTACAGGATATTATGTCCGCAAATATATTCCCGAAAACATCTTGAGCGCAGTTCACAGCGGCAGGAGTTACCGCAACTGGATTATTATCCGCTACCCCGAAATCCTGCTCAACTATGCCGAAGCGCTGAACGAGGCAAACGGACCTTCACAGGAGGTGTACAACAGCCTGAACCGCATTCGCAGCCGTGCAGGCGTGGCGGGAAACGTGGAAGACCGCAGCGACCTGACCTCCTCGAAAGAGCGCATGCGCAACTTCATCCGCAAGGAACGCACGGTGGAACTCGCTTTTGAAGACCACCGCGCATGGGATGTGCGCCGCTGGAACGTAGCCGTGCAAGCCCTCTCGCGTCCGGTTTACGGCATTGAAGTAGCCGCAAACGGAAGCCTCTCGCGCAAAACCGTCCAAAGGCGGGTTTTTGAAGACAAAATGTACCTGTATCCCATCCCCGAAACGGAGGGCTGGAAAACAAGCATAGCAAACAATCCCGGTTGGTAATCCTTAAACAGTTAAGACAATGTATAAAAACATCGAAAATATAAGAAAGAAAACCGCCCGAATCATGTTGGCTGCAGCCATGGCGTTCATCGCAACCGGCATTGTCAGCGCTCAAGGCGAACAGACCCTCAAGGGGCGTATTGTGGACGAAAAAGGCGTCCCTGTTGCCGGAGCGATTATCAACGTATCGGAATCGAGCACGATTGCCCTCTCCGGCGAAGACGGATATTTCAGCCTGAAAAACGTGAAGGAAGGTGATGAAATCAACGTCAGCAGCGTCGGATTCGACAATACAACCGCTACAGCCGATTTCAGCGACGGGTTTGAGATAGTCCTGCAAGGCGACTACGACAAGTATCTGCATACCATGCCCCTGCCTTTCGGACGCAAATCAAGCAAATTCATCACCGAGGCGACTTCGGTCGTTACCGGCGAAGAATTGCAGAAACATCCGATCACGATTCTGCAAAACGCTTTCACGGCGACCGTTACCGGCATGGAAACCTACGAATGGTCGAGCGAACCCGGCTGGTCGGAAACGGCAATGTACATCCGCGGTCTGCGCACCATGAACGCAAATGCCCGCGCCCCGCTTGTCATCATTGATAATGTGGAGCGCGACCTCTCGTTTCTGGACGCTTACCCGATTGAAAACATCACCATCCTGAAAGACGCCGCCTCCAACGCCATCTATGGCATGAGGGGCGCCAACGGAACAATCATCGTTACCACCAAACGCGGAGTCCCCGGAAGAACAAATATTAACTTTACGCAGGAACTTGGTTATCAGTTGCTCAGCAACAAAATGGAAGTTCAAAATTCCTACAATATGGCGCTGACCCGCAATCAGGTGCGCTATCTGGACGGTTTAGATCCGCTTTATAATGACGCGGATATCGAAATGTACCGCCGCGTAAGTTCGGGCGAAACAATGACGGGAATGGATCAATACCGCTATTTCAATACCAACTGGTTTGATGAACTCTACCGCGAAGCCGCGCCGATGCTGAAATCGAACCTTAGCGTCAGCGGCGGAAATGCAAATACCCGCTATTTCCTGTCGTTTTCCTACCTCCGCCAGGAAGGCGTCTGGAACGACAAATGGACGGAATACAACGACGGTTACAGTACCCAGCATACCCTCGACCGCTTCAACCTGCGCTCGAATATAGACATTGACGTGAACAAATATCTCAATGTTTCGCTCGACCTCGGCGGACGCATAGACGACATCACGCAACCTACGCAAGGCGTTTTTGACCTCACGACTTTCGGAGCGGTGGAAGCCAATCCGATGGAGCCGGTTTATATGCCGAACGGCGATATTTATGCCTCGTCCACGGCAAACAATCCCGGACGCTACATTGCTTCCTCCGGTCAGGAAAAAAACCGCCGCCGCAATGTGTACAGTACGGTAAATCTGACAGGAAATCTGGACGACCTGCTGAAAGGCTTGAAAGCCAAGGCTACCGTCAGTTTCGACTCTTACGAAACCTTTGAATCCACCCAGCGGAACAGCGTAAACTCGTTCAACTACAACTATACGGCAAAGGTGAACGACGTGTCGGAATATACGATTACCCGTTATACCACCTACTCGGCGCTGTCAACGCCCGTTACCAATCCGCGCGAATACGACTACAACCTGAATTTCAATGCGGGACTGGATTACGCGCATCAAATCGGACAGCATTCGATTTCCGCGCGCGCTTTCATCCGTACGTACCGGCACGTTGACCACGAGTCGCAATCGTCGCAGCGTTATCTTTCCTACAACGGTCAGGCAACCTACGTTTTCGGAAACCGCTATATCTTTTCGGGAAATATCTCGAAAATGGGTTCCGACAACTTTGCGCCCGACCAGCGCTGGGGCGTCTTCCCCGGTGGTTCTGTCGGCTGGGTCATTTCGGAAGAACCCTGGCTGAAAACTCCCGGCATCAAACTGCTGAAACTCCGCGCTTCCTACGGTCGCTCGGGTCAGGCGAACACGGGCGCCGGACGCTATCCCTACCAGGGAACTTACGCCGCAGGAA
This sequence comes from Tannerella sp., assembly GCA_031277235.1. Classification (GTDB taxonomy): domain Bacteria; phylum Bacteroidota; class Bacteroidia; order Bacteroidales; family Tannerellaceae; genus Tannerella. Next base: position 5,396 of record JAITMT010000053.1, on the reverse strand, counting down.
CGGGTTATGCCTTCGGCACCTCGCAATCCGGTATTGCGGGAATCAACGAGAGCAAAGCCGGAAATCCCAACAGCAAATGGGAACTTTCGGATATGTTGAACGTCGGTCTCGACTTCGATTTTCTGAATCAAAAACTGTATGGATCCGTTGACGCCTTCAAGGAATGGCGCTCGAATATCCTGGTAACGCGCTCCACCGTTCCCATCATTCTCGGCGTAAACGCTCCGCAGGATTCATACGGGAAGGTGGAAAGCAGGGGTTTTGAGATTACGCTGGGACATAAAAACAAAATCGGCAATGTAAATTATTACGTCGAAGGACTGCTGACGTGGAACACCAACAAGATTACCGAAATGGATGAACTGGATCCCAACGTCCCCTGGCAGGCAAAAACGGGAAAACGCATTTTTGACTATACATCCGTGGCAAATCTGTATGAAATCCCGTTCAACAACACGGTCGGCGGCTGGAATCAGTACCAGTTTGTGCAGTGGGCAAGCGACAAAAGTTTGATTGCCACCAGCCAGGAAGACGCCATCAAAAATCCCGACAAATATCCTTACAATACCGCTTCGGGAGGCGCCCAGCAGTTGGGAACAGCCGTTTTCAAGGACTTGAACGGAGACCGTCAAATTGACGTAAACGATATGATGCCCGACGGATACACGCTGATCCCGGAACTCCTGCCCGCGCTCAATTTCGGCTTCGAGTGGAAAGGCTTCGACGCCCGCGCCATTCTGAACGCCTACCTCAACCGCTCGGTATTTCTCTCGCCCGCCATCAGTTTTTCAGGCTGGAGCAATATGGGAACGCACGAAGTAACAAAAGCATGGGGCTACTACAACGACGACCCGACCGACCCGCGCAACATCAACGCCGTCTATTCCCGTCCCACCTACGGCGGATATAACACGATTGACAGCGACCGCGGCTCGGGAACCTATCAAAACTCCATCTGGATCAAAAGCGGTGATTATCTGTCGCTGCGCAATATTGAAGTCGGCTACTCGCTGCCCCGGCAACTGATTGCCAAAATAAACCTCACAAAATGCCGTTTCTATTTCAGCGGTTACAACCTCTACAACTGGAGCGACCTGCCGAAAGACGTTGATCCCGAAAAGCCGATGAGTTTCGTCTGGTGGTATCCCAAAACACGTTCTTTCAGTTTCGGGTTGAATATTGGTTTTTAACGTAAAAAATGTAAAAAGATATGAAAAAGACAATCAATTATATCATTACGGTTCTGACAGGCTTTGCAGTCCTGTCATGCGAAGGCTACCTGGACAAGGAAGTTGACCTTTCCATGTCGGAAGAACAGGTATTTAACAACCAGGACAATACGCGCGGCTTTCTGGCGAATATCTACGTCAATCTTCCCGACGCCTTTGCCGGCTATACCGACGGACAGTTTCGCGGAGCATCGCGCGACTGCATGACCGACAACGCCATTTCGTACTGGGACGTGCATTATTACCACGGCGTTCTGAACGACGGCTATTCCGCTTCCAACCATCCTTTGCTCGGAGCCTGGAATACCGATGTTTACGGAATCCGGAAAGCGAATCAGTTTTTGAAAAACGCCAAGTCTTCCGTCATCGGCAATGTCGAAAAAGCGGGCGACGACAATCGCCTCTACGATAGAAACATGGCGGAAGCGAAACTCCTCCGCGCCATTTTCCATTTCGACATCGTTTGCTGGTTTGGCGACTGTCCCATCATTGCCGAAGACGGAGAGGGAGTTCCCGTCATTTTCGACCTCAGCAACCCCGAAGCAATGAATATGCCCCGTACGCCTGCTGCGGAAGCCCTGAAATGGATTGCCGACCAGTGCGACGAAGTCAAAAATCTGCTGCCGTTCCGCTACAGCAACGAAACAGAAAACTGGGGCAGGGTAAACGGCGCAACCGCTTACGCCCTCAAAGCCAGAGCGTTGCTCTACAGGGCTTCCACCCTGCACAGCGGAGGCAGTAATGCAGAATACTGGCAGGAAGCGGCTCAGGCGGCGCGCGATTTCATTTCGGCGAACTCCGGACAGCCAAGTCCATACCGCCTCTACAGCACGGGAAATCCGAACAACGACTATTACGAATGTTTCGTTACCAATCCGGTTTTTAACAACGAATACATTCTAAGCCGTTCTGTTTGGCAGACTTATGACATTGACCTTTTCCTCGCTCCCTGCGGTTTTACGGGAAATGTCAATTCTACCGGACGCACCAATCCGACCCAGAATCTGGTGGATTGCTACGAAACCGCCAAGGGACTGCCCATAGACCAGGATCCCGATTACGACCCGGAAAATCCCTACGTCAATCGCGACCCGCGCCTGGAACAGACCATTCTGCACCAGGGTTCCATCTGGGGCGACGTTCAAAACGAGGAATCCCGTCCCGTTGATGTTTCCCAACCCGACGGCATTGATTATCAGGACTTGCACGGAGGCACGCTTACGGGCTATTACACCAAGAAATTCCTGGTCAATATTTCTTTCAAGAATCCGTTTCGTCCCAATCACGCCTGTCCGATTTTCCGTTATGCCGAAGTGCTGCTCAACGCCGCCGAAGCGGTCAATGAAGCCGAAGGACCTGCCGCCGCCCTGCCATACGTCAATCAGGTGCGCGCCCGCGTGGGGATGCCTGCCTATTCGGGCATGACGAAGGAGCAACTGCGCGAGCGTATCCGCAACGAGCGCCGCATAGAACTCTGTTTTGAAGACCATCGCTTCTTCGACGAGCGCCGGTGGAAAATTTTTGAAGGACAGTCCGTAAGCAGCGAAAGAAATTTGCCGTATTACAAACAGTATTACAATCTCTACGGAGTTGCCGTTACGAATCCGGAGAATCCTCATTACGAGTATGTTCCGGCACAAAAGCATCCGACCCGCACGTTCAACAGCCCGAAGAATTATTTCTTCCCGCTGCCCAACGACGAAGTGAAACGCGCCCCGAATCTGGGACAGAATCAGGGCTGGGAATTATAACCGATGGCGCTGTTACACAAAAATATAATCGCAGGTTTATTCCTGTTTCTGTTTTTTTCCTGCAAGGAGGGAAATGACAATCAAGAGACCCAAACGCTTTCATTTGGAAGCGTTTCGGTTTCCGATGTTACGTCCGAATCGGCAAAATTGTCCGCTGCTCCGAATTTTAGCGTTACGGAAGTGAAGGAAACGGGATTTTGCTGGAGCAGGACAAGTCAGAATCCTGCCAGGGAAAAAGATGATTATAAGATAATTACCAACGAATACAGTGTTTTTGCAACGGAAATCAACAATCTGGAAGCAGACATGAAATATTATGCAAGCGCTTATGCCGTAACGGATAAGGGAACGGAATATTCCGCCGTCGCACAGTTTACAACGTTGAAAAGGGAATTGACGGACGGAGAAAAACTGCTTGCCGCCTACAAGGCTCCCGATTATCCCGACGATTATTCGCCGATAGCGCCCTGGGAGCAGCGAAATCAATGGAATCTGGCGAATGTGCACGACCCGACCGTTGAGAAGTCCGGCGACTATTTCTATATGTATCAGACAGATGCGTCGTATGGAAATGTTCATTTGGGACGCGGTCATTTCCCTTACAGGCGAAGCAAAGATCTCGTTTACTGGGAGTTTATGGGTATGGCAATGCCCGAAACGCCTGCGTGGGTAAAGGATACGCTGAACAGTATGCGGACGCGGTTGGGACTGGCTGAAATCCAAAACCCGGTTTACGGACACTGGGCGCCGGTCGTCCGGAAAGTCGGCGACAAATATCGAATGTATTATTGCGTCATCATTGACAATTACATCGAAACGGGCAAGCCGAACACGGCTGAAAACTTTGACAATTCCTGGACGGAACATGCTTTTATCGGTCTAATGGAAACTGCCGATCTCGCTTCCAACCAGTGGACGGACAAGGGGATGGTCGTTTGTTCCGCAACCGACAGGGGAAAAGACTGGTATCGCCCGAACCTGAATAATTGGGACGGCTATTTCAAATGGAATGCGATAGATCCGACATATATTGTTAATAATCAGGGAGAACATCATCTGATTTACGGATCGTGGCATTCGGGAATCGTGGCGTTGAAACTGAATGCCGAAACCGGAAAACCGGATCAATTGGGCGAATCGTGGGATGCGGCAAGTTTGCCGGATTACGGAAAACGCATTTACACCCGAAGCGGCGCCAGCCGCTGGCAGGCGTCCGAAGCGCCCGAAATCATCTATAACGAAAAGACAGGCTATTACTATCTGTTTCTGGCGTATGACGAACTGTCGGTGGCTTACAACACGCGCGTCTGCCGCTCGCAAAATATCGAAGGTCCGTATCTCGACTACTTTGGAAACAGCGTCAGCGCAGACGGAAACAACGAAGTAAAACCCATCGTTACGCACCCTTACAAGTTCAACAGTCATTCGGGCTGGGTAGGAATCTCGCACTGTTGCATCTTTCGCGACGGCGATAACTGGTTTTATGCTTCTCAAGCGCGTTTGCCTGCCAATACCAACGGCAATGCGTTCAGCAATGCCATCATGATGGGGCACGTCCGTAAAATCCGCTGGACGGACGACGGCTGGCCTGTCGTAATGCCCGAGCGATACGGCGCCGTGCCCGATGTGCCGGTTAACGAATCGGAAATTGCAGGCGCCTATGAAATAATTGTTCTGAAATACGCATACAGGCAACAGCAAACTTCGACCGCTTTAACGCTGAACGCCAACAAAAATGCAACCGGCGCTTTAACGGGCACATGGTCTTATAATGCTGATGATAAAATGATTACGATAGGAAATCAAAAATTCTGCGTAGAGCGGGAAGTTGATTGGGAAGCCGCCCCCCGCAGGCATACCATCGTTTTCACCGGCATCAACGCACAAGGGGAATCGGTTTGGGGTAAAAAGGTTGATTGAAATTTTAAGGAATTAATGGATTTGTAGAAACTCTGGCAGAATTTCTATGCCCTATGGTAGTACCCGAATCCTGCAATCCGTTAGGATTGCATCGCTCGGTAGAAAATGTATTCCATTGTTGGTCGCATTCCATACGGAATGCGTCCTGTGGGTGGGATCGCCTTTCTACCGAGCGATGCATCCCTGACGGGATGCAGACGTACTGCAAGGACGAATTTTCGTAACCCCCAATCGCTTTGCTTCATTGGGGGTTATTTGTGTTCATCCCTGACGGGATGCAGACGATATCGGATATAATGTTGAGCAATAAATAAATAAAATGAGTATCCGTATATTCTCCTAAAATCCCGTTAGGTGGGGTGTAAAAAATAAGGGTCTGAAATATTTGAAAATGCGTTCTAAAAATTGAATAACGTTGACATCAATGTCCCGTTAGGGACAGGATATTGGTAGAAAACATGTCACACACAACGGGCGTGCCGTTAGGTACGCAATA
>JAITMT010000008.1 GCA_031277235.1 Tannerella sp. | reverse complement strand
GACGGGACGATGAGCTTTCCTTCTTTGATGGCTTTGAGCGTTTCTTCGTTCAATTTCAAAGGCTCCTTGCCTTCCAAATAATTCTGTAGCCAAAGCGAATCCTCCTTGCTCCAGCTTTGGGCGTTAATTATTTGCAATGAGCTGATAATCATAAAAATAATAAATACAAAGTGTTTCATGAGAGCGTATTTTTAATAGTTGAATGTTGCAAAGATAAAACGATTTTTGTGAAAAAAGTCTAAAAAAACATTAAAAATTTTGCCGATTTTATAAAAATCCGTAATATTGCGAATCGAAAGAGCATATTAACCAATAAAAATTCAGAAATATGGGACTGTTTGACAAAATTAAAGAGAAGGCATTCAATGAGTTAATTGATATTATTGAATGGCTTGACGACACGCAGGATACGATGATCTGGCGTTTTCCGCGTTATCAAAACGAGATTAAAAACGGTGCGCAACTGATTGTGCGCGAATCGCAGGTTGCCGTGCTGGTGGATCAGGGAAAATTTGCCGACGTTTATCAGCCCGGCAGACATCAATTGACAACGGCTAACATGCCGATACTGACTACGTTGCGCGGATGGAAATACGGTTTCGATTCGCCGTTTAAGGTAGAAGTGTATTTTGTCAGCACGAAACAGTTTTTGAATCAAAAATGGGGTACGAAAAATCCGATTATGATGCGCGATCCGGAGTTTGGACCGATCCGGATGCGGGCATTCGGCACGTTTAACTTCAAGATTAACAGCGATCCTACGAAATTTATCAGGAACGTGGCAGGCACCGACGGCAATTTCACGACCGAAGGCGTTCAGGAACAGTTGCGTAACTATGTGGTTACTCAATTTACCGACAAACTGGCTGAATCCAAGGTTCCGGCGCTTGACATGGCGGCAAACCTGAACGAATTTTCGGCGGCGCTGACCACGATTCTGACGCCCGAATTTGCGGAATTGGGCATTGATTTGACGAAATTCCTGGTCGAAAACATTTCGCTTCCCGAAGAAGTGGAAAAAGCGCTCGACAAACGCACGAGCATGGGCGTTTTGGGCGATATGACCAAATATACGCAGTTCCAGTTTGCCGAAGCGTTGATGGCAGGCGCGCAAAATCCCGGCGGTGGCAATCTTGCCGGCGATACGATGGGTATGGGCGTCGGTTTTGCGATGGCGCAGCAGATGGCGCAACAAATGGCAGGGCAGCAGGCGGGCGCCGGAGCGCCTCCTCCGATTCCCGGCGGACAAAAGATGTATTTTATAGCAGTAAACGGGCAGCAAACGGGTCCCTTCACCGTACCCGAATTGCAGCAGAAAGCCGTGCAGGGGCAACTGACCGCCCAGTCGCTGGTTTGGGCGCAGGGAATGCCGGCTTGGACGGCGGCAAGCGCGGTTGCGGAATTGTCGCAACTGTTCGCCGCCGTGCCTCCTCCGATACCTCCCGTTTCATAACGTCCATACCAGACAAATATGTCCGAATTAATTGACAATAAGAATATTGACGTAATACAATCAAGCGATACGTCGCAGGGGAAATGTCCTTCCTGCGGCGGTATCCTTGTGTATTCACCTGAACGCGAAATGCTTCACTGCGAACATTGCGGTTCGGACGTTCCGCTTGACTTGACGCCTGCCGACGTTCGGGAAAACGATTTTCTGGAATGGTCGCAACATCCTGAATTGCAGCAAAAAACCGAGACGGTCGTTGCGGAAGTAACTTGCGGTCAGTGCGGCGCAAGAACAACGTTTCCCGAAAATGTAACTTCCTTTGCCTGTGCGTTTTGCGGTACTCCGATCGTATTGAAGGAATCCGTGCAGCGTCGCGCGTGGAAACCCGAATATCTGCTACCTTTTAAAATCGGGAAAAAGGTTTGTAATGAGCGATTTAAGAAATGGGCTTCGTCGCGGTGGTTTGCGCCGAACGGTTTCGCCAAACAACTGACTGCCGAAGAACGGATGAAAGGCGTCTATTTGCCGTATTGGACGTATGACGCCGACACGCAGACGGTGTACAACGGCGAAAGGGGCGTCAGCCGGCAGGTAAGCCGTATTGTCAACGGAAAATCTGTAAGTCAAACCGTTACCGACTGGTATCCCGTTTCGGGCAGACTGAAACATCAGTTTGACGATGTGATTGTGCCTGCTTCGGACAGTATGCCGCCCGATCTTGCCAATGTTTTAACGAATTGGGACAGAAATAATTATGTGGCTTACAGCGAACAGTTTGTGAAAGGTTTCCTGACGGAATTGTACAAAAAGGATTTCAAGGAATGTTATCCTTCCGCCAAAAACCAGATGGAGGCGTACATTTCGTCGGCGATCCGTTCCGAAATCGGCGGCAGTCAACAGCGCATACACCGGCAGGAAACGGCTTATGCAAACGTCAAATTCAAACTGATATTGCTGCCGGTATGGTTGAGCGCATACCGTTACAAGACGAAATCCTATCTGTTCACCATCAACGGCAGAACGGGACAGGTCTTCGGACAACGCCCGTGGAGCATTCCGAAAATCGCGGCGCTGGTGATTGTGATTGTGGCGATTCTTTTGTATCTGTTTGCGAGAGCTTGAAAATGCGGGTGTTTTAGCGGTTGTGATTGGCAGAGAAGCACTTTTGTCATTTCGAGCGAAGTCGAGAAATCTCTTATGGGCACTTCTAAAACTCTCCGTAAACGTCATTGCGGGGAACGAAGCAATCCAGACTGCTTATTCTCACCGGATTGCTTCACCCTTCAGGTTCGCAAGGACGGAAAAATGCAGTTTTTAGAAGCGCTCTTAAACCCGGCAGATTTTTCGCCCGTATGCATGGTTTGTACTACGGCGTTTTGCTGCCCACCACACACCGCAAAGATGCACCGTAGTGTTTATCCGCAGAATGCTGACTGACTTGGGCGCCAGAGGTGGCTCCATTACCGGTTGGGTACATGATCCATGCGTTTGGATTGGAAGTGCCGCCCTGGTTCTGGTCGGTGGTTCTTGACCAATAGTAGCCGATATTGCCCGTACCGGCAAGCGCTCCGTTGGAACTACTTGTGCCTACCCTGTCGCCTGCTGCCGGAAAGAACAACGATGCGTAGGTTGTGGGGTTAAAGAATAAAACACCCGCATAAGCAATATTCGTATTGTTGACATTGTTGATACTGTTGGCAACGGTAGAAACGGCGACAGGAGCGCCGGATCCGCCGTATGAAACTATCTTTCGGCGGTCAAAGAATCCGTCTGCATAATAACCATAAGTAAAGCTGGAATAATCTACACCATCACCAACCTTCGGTACAGCGTATAACGATTGCCGCATCTCCGATTGATTCGGATTATTTCCGTCGTATTCCTGTCCACCTGAAGGGGGGAGGGGACCATCCACAGGGACGCGGTAACCGGAGGGGCATACATCGTTGTTAGTATTCCATGTGGAAGCGTAGGTTGTAGGCCAGCCTGTAATTCCACCGGCGCCACCGCCAGGATTGGTGGGATGAAAGGCTCTGGTGTCGTTCCATATAAAATAAGCCCCTGCTTGCGAGGGGTATGCGGTAAAAACCCCTGCTTGCGAAAGCACAGGGTGATTGGCAAGGTTTGTTCCTCCATTTCCCAAATTCGGAGCCGTAACGTTGTAAGCGGAAAATGCTGCGGAAGGGGTAGGGATGCGATTGGGGTACAGCACATCTGCGGCTTCGCCTTGGCGGATATAGATATAGTGTATGTCGTTGTTGCTGATGGTCAGTTGTACAACTCCGTAGCGGTGGTCGTCGGAGCCGCCCGGCGCCGAGCCCGTCAGCCCAATGCGGAAATAGATATTTCCGTTTCCGGTTACGGTGGTGAGCGTGCTGTTTACGGGGTAGGCGTTTTCAAAGCCCGCGTCGTTGCCGCTTACCACCTGCGCCTCGTTGGCTCCTGTACGCCAACCCACGTTAGGGTCGGAGGTCATGGTTTTGTCCAACCGTATCCAGTTGAGTCCGTTGTTGTTGTTCAATACTTCGGCTTTCCATGTTCCGGTATTTCTAAAGCGGATGAGGCGTTCACCCTTTTGGTTCCACTTCCAGAAAGCGCCTACCCAACGGTATTGAGAAGTGCCAATATCGCCTACCTCTTCGGGAGGTAGTGACGTTTCTTTTTTTTGCGGTACGATGTACGGGGTGCCTGCTACCTGGGCATCGGTTTTTTGCACTGCAATAAACGCTGCTGTCATTACTGTTATTGTTAGTAACTTTTTCATTGTTTATCCTCTTTATAATGCTTTCAACAGTGTAACATAAATATAAGCCTCCGTTCCGATGCAGACGATCGTGTAAACCCTGCGTCCCGGATCCGTACCTGTGGAATCCGCATAATACAGCGTGAAATTGGCGGCAGGCGAACTTCCGAGTATGGGAGCCGTGAAGCCTGTAATCGCCGCCGTTGTATTTGCCTGAATGGCGAGCGTATAGGTGCCGCCGTCTTTCATTCCGTTGAGTGTAAATCCGGTGGTGGCTGTGCTCGTGGTGCGGGCAAGGTTGCTCTTTGTGAAATCAATGGTGGTAACAGTTCCTGCGTTGTATGCCGATTCGTTGGTCGCTGACCCGTTTATTTCGAGCGTGGTTCGCGGAGAGGGTGTGCCGATGCCTATTTTGCCGACGTTATACATGCTGACGCCGAAAATCACATCGCCGATGTTTAAAGTGCTATCTCCCTGTGAAGCTTTTAAATTACTCCCTATTATTATCATATCGTTGCCATCCGCAAACTCTCCCGAGTGAAAACCAATGGCAATGTTGTTCGATCCATCGGTATCCTGTAAAGTGCGTGAACCAATGGCTATATTCTGAATACCATCGGAAATCCCGTCAAGAACGGCGCTTCCTATTGCTATATTATCATGTCCCCTGTAATTGTCCGTAAGATTCCGGGTGCCGATAGCCACATTATCATGTCCTTCATTGTTGCTCCCAAAGTTTTCGAAGCCTATTGCTACATTATCATGTCCTCCCGGTCCCGCAGTCATATTACCTGCCCCTACGGCTGTATTTGACTTTCCGGAATAATTAGGGTCTGCCAGATTCTTATATCCAATAGCGGTATTCCAACCGTTATTATTTTCATTCGGCAGCGATCCCACTCCAAAGGAAGTGTTGAAAGTTACGCCGTCCAGCCAGCCGGCTTGTTCGCCGTTGCGTTTAAAGTATAAATCTACGTCCGTGCCGGTAGGAGTTCCCAAATAACTGGCGGAAGTTGCGTTGGCGTTTCCGGTAAGCAGCCAGCCGGAGCCGCCGCCTGTGCTACCTTTCATGGCTTGCCAAGCGGTTCCGTCAAAATAATAGTAGCCTGTGGCGGTAATATTGGCCGTTTGTGCGTTCGTAGAGCCACCCGTAACATCATTTACATATACAATGGCGCCGGTTTGATCCGCTCCATACAGGGCGACGGCGGTGTTGAGATTGGCAATGCTTACATTGGGAGCAATAATACCTTCCGCTATTGTAACGGGAAGTATTTCTTTTACATGCAAACTTGCTTTCGGTGTTTCGGTATTGATACCGACTTGTGCGCATACCGCACTTGCCGCGAATAATGCGGCAGTCATAAGGATTGTTTTTAAATTTACCATCTTATTCATACTCATTTCTCTATCTTTATTGTTAACATAATAAACTATAATAGAACTTCCCTTCCTTGAACAGGGCGGGATTGGTTCGATGCTTCTTTGTTTCTTTTAATTTCGGGGGCAAAGGTAAAAAGATCTTTTGTCATTGCAAATCTTTTATTGCATTTTTGCAAATTTTGTCTGTAAATCCTGATTTGACTCCAAAAATGCAAAAAAAAATTGTAACTATTCAGCCTTGCTTGCCTAATTGTGAAAAACGAAAGCAAAAAGCAATAATTTTCTATCGGTAAAATATTTTTTTTTTGATTTTTTCTTTGCCGGAAATTTTAAAACCGCTATCTTTGCTGCATCCTTTCAAAAAAGTGAAGGGGTGAGTAGTTACAAAATAAAATAAAAAATATGGAATTAAAACAGGCAATGAAAAATAGGCGGACTTTCTACAGTATTACCGGTAAAAGTCCAATTGCAAATGAAGAACTCAAGTCGTTGATTGATACGGCAGTATTGCATGTGCCTTCGGCATTTAACTCGCAGTCGGCAAGGGTGGTTTTGTTATTGAACGAGCATCACGTTCGATTTTGGGACATCGTCAAGGAAACGCTGAAAGCCATTTTAGACCCCGAAGGGTTTGAAGGTACGAAATCGAAAATCGAAAATTGTTTTCAGGCAGGTTATGGAACAGTGTTGTTCTTTGAAGATCAAGCCGTTGTAAAAGGTTTGCAGGATGCGTTTGCGCTTTATGCAGACAATTTTCCGGTTTGGTCGAATCAGGCTTCGGCGATGCACCAGTATGCCGTTTGGTTGCTGCTCGAAGAAGCTGGTTTCGGCGCTTCGCTGCAACATTACAATCCGCTGATTGACAGTGCAGTAGCAAAGGAATGGAATCTCAGTTCCGACTGGAAACTGCTGGCGCAGATGCCGTTTGGCGTTCCGGGGGCACAGCCCGGAGAAAAGGAATTTCAGCCGCTCGATTCGCGCAGGCTGGTTTTTGAATAAGAGAAAAATATCCCAAAAAAAAAAGCGGCGATTCCCCCAAAGAGAACCGCCGCTTTTCACTGAAACTTAAACAATTTTCTATTTGGCTTCTGTTGCCATCTTTTCATACATTTTCCGAATCTGCGTGTCCAGACGCTGGCTCATAAAACCGTTGCCTGCCAGGCGATATTTGTCCGCTTGATAGCGTAGCATCGCCAATTCGCGCATACTTTCTTTACTCTTTGTCGTCTTTATCATAATAAATAACCTATTAAAACCGCTGCAAAGATACGGCGCTTTTTTTAATCTACCAAATTTTTTATGTTAAAAAACATATATCAAGTGTAAATTTAACACTTAATAAAGTCCTTCCCCTTCAATTGACTTCAATGACGAGATATTTGCTCAAACTCCAAAAATCTTCCTGATTTTCAATCTCCAACGTAATTTCTCCTTCACTGTCTTTTATCAGCCTGTACGAATTTTCGGGATGGTTAGTGTACATTTTAGCTTTCTTCGAGAAAAGCGGAATCGAAGAAAGTTTGCGCTTGTCGGCTGAAATGAAATATTCCTGATTGAATCCTTCCTGCAGCGTTTTTGATTTCGAGAACAGACCGCCGCCGGTGAGAATCAATTGTTCGGAAAGTTCCTTTTTCGTTCCGAAACAGTAATAAATGGTGTTCAACGTCTTATCCTGCCTGTTGATAAGATCGTTTTGAGACGTGTTTGTTTCTTCAAGTATCTGAACGTCTGTATTTAACGCTACGACTTGTTCGGACATTTGCCGAATCTGCTCGTCTTTTTTGCCCAGATCTCCCTGCAATTTCACGAGCAATTCGCTTTTTTCGTTCAGATCGTTGGTAATACGGTCAATCGTTTTTTGCAGCGCTGAAGAACGGACATTGCTTTTATTCAGTTTATCCTGTAATTCAGATAGTTGCTGCTTGTTTTTCTTGATGGTTTCGACGACCATCGTCATATTTGCCTTAATCTGGTCGCGTTTGGAAGACGAAAGTTCGGCGTCTTTTTCCACATTCAAATAATTTTCCGCCTCGCGAATGCTCTGAATGTCGCTTTCGACGGAATTGAGAATGCCGAGCATTTCGTTCAATTCCGACTCATTCTTAGCCAGTTGCAATTTCAGGGAATCATTTTCCGCCTGCAGTTGTTTTGAATCTCCCGAAAATTGATTGCAGGACGCAATCAACAGCACGCCTGCAACCATCATAAAAATTTGTTTCATAATCATCTTTTTTTTAACTAATTAAGTAATATCGTTGTTGTTTCTAATTTGTTTCCCATGACAATGACAAACTCGCCTTTCGGTTCGGTTGTCTTGAAATATTCTATAACTTCTGATAATGAGCCTCTTACCGTTTCTTCAAATTTCTTTGAAATTTCCCGCGAAACGGAAACCTGACGCGCTGCGCCGCACGTTTTCGCCAACTGTTCCAGCGTTTTGAGCAGTCGAAAAGGCGATTCGTACAAGACAACGGTGCGTTCTTCGGCGGCAATTTCGCGAAGCCGCGTTTGGCGACCTTTTTTTACCGGCAAAAATCCCTCGAAACAAAAGCGGTCGTTGGGCAGCCCCGATACGACCAGCGCGGGCACGAAAGCCGTTGCGCCGGGCAAACATTCGACCGGAATGTTGCTACGCGCGCACTCGCGTACAATTAAAAAACCGGGATCGGAAATCGCCGGCGTGCCCGCGTCGGAGATCAATGCGACGTTTTCACCCGATTTGATGCGTTCTACGACGTTTGCCAGCGTTTGGTGTTCGTTGAATTTGTGATGGGACTGCAAACGGTTTTTTATGTCGTAATGTTTCAGCAAAACGCCCGAAGTGCGCGTGTCTTCGCATAAAATCAGATCGGCTTCCTTCAACACGCGTACCGCCCTGAAAGTCATGTCTTCCAGATTCCCGATGGGAGTAGGTACGATGGAAAGTTTTGCCGTCATCTTACAAAAATCTGAGTTCGAGTTTCTTCATGAAGTCTTTGACTGTCAGGTCGGAAATGTCCCAATGCAATTCATCTTCCAGATAGGCGATGGATTCCCTGTAGGAAGACTTGTTGTTCAATTCCGCGATGACCCTGCTCATAACATCTTCCCTGCCTCCAAACAGTTCGCGTTGATAGCGGAAGCGGTCGTTAAGATTGAAAGCCTTGCGCAAATCGGACAGTTTATTTTTTTCAATGTTCTCATTTACAGATAAATGCTGCACCGTAACAGGTTCCTCTTTAATTTCCGCTACGATTACGGGTGGGGTAGGAGGTGTTTCTGCGGTCGGAGTAATAATATTTTCCACCGTTTTTTGCGGAATGATAATCGGTGTAGATATCGGAGCGCTGTTTTCCTTGATTTCGACCGGTGGAACAGGCTCTTTTTCAACAGGTTTCGGTGTTTCAATCTGTTTCAGCGTTTCTTTCACTTCCGCCTCGTGCGGCATCTCTTCCTTTCCGGCAATGCGGCTGAAAATCGAAGGTTTTCTGGGTTTTTCAATACGCGTATTATCCGATTTAACAGTCATATTATCAGTATATTGCGGTATGATATAATCTGCTATCGGCGGTCGAGGCTGCTCCGGAGTTATTGTTGTGGGTCTGTACGCCTCATCCGGCTTTTTTGCTTCCGAAATGCTCTCAATAGTACGCACTTGCTGATGTATGGACGTAATCAAATCCTGATGTTTCTTCATCTGCGAAGCAAACATTTCGACCTGGTCAGCTTCGAGCGTATGAAAATCGTTTTGCACTTTCTGAATCAAGTCGAATGCATTGCTGAAGAAAGAAACCGGAAAGAGTTCCGCATCTTTCATGCTAACTGCCAAATCTTTGAGATTCTGCAAGTTAGATATTATTGTTTTTAATCTCTCACTGTTCGCCATAACTTTATCGCATTAATCTATGTCTGAATAAGTTTGCTTTTGAAGCCCGCTCAATGTGCAAAGATATAATAAATTTATGAAATAGATATGAAATATCGAAAAAATATGAAGCAGGTAGTTGCAACTGCAAAATATTTGTTATCTTCCCGTCGCTGCAGAAACAAAGTTTTATGCTGTCATTATTTATCAAAAATTTATGAATTTCAAGAATATTCCGTGTCTTTGTCCGGTTTCAGGAGTTATATTAACTGCCATTTCCCGTTGAAAGTAAAGATGAAAAATCACATTCGTCAGTTAAACCCACAAAAAATGTTAAATTTTCAACAATTCAAACCCGTCTATCAAATAAAAATTGTATCTTTGCATCGATTTCCAATTCTTTCGGAAGCGTCCGACAGTAGGAAAGTTTATTTTGATTAAAGCGTTTTTTTAAAGATATTATCCATAATCAGAATCTGGCGATTCAACAATCCAGTGGATAATAGCCAACAGAAAACGCCCATGTTTGTGTATATATTTGTCATTGGACATTTATATAGCAAGCGTGGGTACTGTTGTCTATTTCTGGGTTGGGCTTGCCAGAGCCTCTGATTGGGATAGATAAATAGTATCTACGCTTTTTTATGCCTGAAAATGAATACAAATCAATAAAATATACAAAAATGGATCAATTTAAATTAAAACAATCAAATGAAACGTTGCAAAGTTATTTTGCAAACGTAGAGAATGAAAGATTTCAAAATGCTCTGTATGGACATTGGAGCGTTGAAAAAGTTGACGGCAATGAATATGTCACACCTCAAAGTTTTTGTTGGCTGTATTGTTGGGCAAATACAGGAATGGGAAGCGATAGAACAAAAAAAACTGCGGAAATAGTATTTAATAACGCTTTCGATTTTTCTTTCCAACAAGTTGATTCTGACAGACTGCACTATCTTGCCAGAAAATTAAGATACAAGAAGCTTTTAAATCAACAAGAAAAAAATCAACTTTTAAAATTAATATCATGAACAAGAATTTATTTAAAACAAAGTGGAAAAGCAAATCATTTGCGGTAATAATAATTTTTGTATTGTTGTTTTTATCTAATATAACTGCTTCGAGCCAAATATTTGGAATAAGCCAAATAGTAAAAAACATCAAAGAATCACGGAAAAGTCAAAAAGAGACGACTGATGTAGAGATAGAGCCTTTGGCTCCATTACCTAAAGGTGCACAATTAAAGACCATACGTTACCGGGATGGGTTCGGTGGATATGAGATATCGGGATACGTTTATAAAAATAAATTTGTTGAAGAACAATCTCTTATCATAAAAGTATCAACTCACCATATAAGTCAAATATCAACTATTAAAGGAATCTATTTTTGCGAAGAAGGTATTTCATACATAGATGGTTATGCGACTTATAACCTTCCTGATCTTGTACGTTTGGATGGAATATTCAAAATAACCAATAACGAGAAAAATACTTTAAGTACAAATGACATCTACTCGAAGTTAAAAGTGGAAACAAGCAGTATAATTTCACGTCATTGGGAAGACAAATATAAAAAAACGACTATTTATGAAGATATACAGACAGATGGGACTTCTGCAATAAGTATTATTTGTCCTAATCAAATCGTTGAATTTGTTTTGCTTAAACAATTAGACCCACCCATTGATAGATTTATGCAAGATTATTTTGGAAAACAAAACGAAGTAAAACTAACTTTTACTCCAAAAAACGATATATTTGTTGGAACAGTTGGTATTGACGGCTATTCTAAGATGAGATTTTTTCCCAAAGAAGGTGAATATAAATATTCAACAGGAGAGATATTTACAGGAACTTTTAATAACTATAACGGTATTCGTATTCCTGAAAAGGGAAAAATGATATATGCTGACGGTAGCAGCGAAGATTTTAATTATAACAACAAAGATATTTTTGAAGCCTTTGCAGATGCAAAAAACACGAATATATCGCCAACAGAAATTCGCGATAATTTAAAAATTGAAAAACAAAAACAAGAAATAGAGAAACGAGAAAAAGAGGCAGACAGACAGAAAGAATGGGAAAAAGAACGAAAACAGAAAGCCTTGCGGAATCAGTCTTTAATTGCCAAATATGGAGAAGAAGTCGGAAATCTCCTTATTCAAAAGAAACTGGCTTTAGGAATGACAAAAGAAATGGTTAAAGAAGTTGTATCAGAAGAGTTTTGTGAAAAAAGTATTTTCCAAATTGGAAATAATGTTATCGAGACTTGGTATTTCAATTTGTCCTCTGCGGCATCTTTAGCTAGGGAATTAGGAGCATATTCACAGGCTGCGAATTTAGCCTCCCAAAGTCAAACACTCGTATTCACCAATAATAAACTAACAGCAATATATTAAAGTACACAATAAGAAATCAAATTCGTCTGTCCAATCCACAAAAAATGTTAAATTTTCAAAGATTCAAACCCGTCTATCAAAAAGTTTTTGTATCTTTGTCCGATTTTTATGAGACTGTATGTATAAATTTCCGGTTTTTGCGGAGACGATTATAGAGATAATAAATTAAAAAGAACAAAGATGAATGTAATTAAAAAGACGATTGAATTGGGTGACGGAAGGACGATCACCATCGAGACCGGAAAATTAGCAAAACAGGCTGATGGAGCGGTAACTGTAACTATGGACAAGACGGTTTTGCTGGCAACTGTCTGCGCCGCTAAAGACGCCGTGGCAGGTACGGATTACATGCCTTTAACGGTGGACTACAAGGAAAAATTCTCAGCCTTCGGGCGATTTCCCGGCGGATTTACGCGCCGCGAAGGAAAACCTTCCGATTATGAAATTTTGACGTCGAGATTGATTGACCGCGCCTTGCGTCCGTTGTTTCCCGATAATTACCACGCGGAAGTATTTGTAAATGTGCTGCTTTTCTCGTCCGACGGCGAGGATATGCCCGATGCTTTGGCGGGACTGGCGGCTTCGGCGGCGCTGGCTGTGTCGGATATTCCGTTTAACGGACCGATTTCGGAAGTGCGTGTAGCCCGTATTGACGGTCAATTTGTGATTAACCCGACGTTTTCCGACCTCAAAAAGGCAGACCTCGACATTATGGTCGGCGCTACGATTGACAATATCATGATGGTCGAAGGCGAGATGGACGAAGTGCAGGAAGCCGATATGCTGGAGGCGATCAAAATAGCGCACGAGGTTATTAAGCAGCAATGTAAAGCGCAGACGGAACTGTCGGAAGAATGCGGTAAAGCCGTGAAACGCGAATACAATCACGAGGAAAACGACGAAGAACTTCGCCAAAAAGTTCGCGACGATTTATATAATAAGGTATATGCGATTTCGGTTTCGGGTCAGGAAAAACAGGCTCGCACCGATGCGTTTAGCAACCTGAAGGAAGAATTTAAGGCGGCTTATACGGAGGAAGAACTCGAAACAAAAGGCGCTCTGATTGACAGATATTACCATGAAGTGGAGCGTGATGCGATGCGTCGCGCCATTCTGGACGAGGGCAAACGCTTGGACGGTCGCAAGACTACCGAGATTCGTCCGATTTGGATTGAAACCGACTGTCTGCCGGGACCGCACGGCGCAGCCATTTTCACGCGCGGCGAAACACAGTCGCTGACGACCGTTACGCTCGGCACAAAAGACGACGAAAAAATCGTGGACGACGCGCTGGTTTACGGTAAGGAACGCTTCCTGCTGCACTATAATTTCCCTCCATTCTCAACGGGCGAAGCCAAATCGCAGCGCGCCACCGGTCGCCGCGAAATCGGACACGGAAACCTTGCGCACAGGGCGTTGAAACGCATGTTGCCTCCCAATTACCCGTATGTTATCCGCATTATCTCGGATATTCTCGAATCCAACGGCTCGTCTTCGATGGCGACGGTTTGCGCGGGTACGCTGGCGTTGCGCGACGCCGGAGTGCCGATGAAAAAGCCCGTTTCAGGCATTGCCATGGGGCTTATTTCCGAAAATAAAGGTACGAACTATGCCGTTCTTTCCGATATTCTCGGCGACGAAGACCATCTCGGAGATATGGATTTCAAGGTAACGGGCACGAAAGACGGAATCACCGCCACGCAAATGGACATCAAAGTGGACGGATTGTCGTATGAAATCCTCGAAAAGGCGTTGGCGCAGGCAAAGGAAGGTCGTATGCACATTCTCGGCAAAATCACCGACGCGCAACCGGAGGCTCGTCCCGACCTCAAACCGCACGCACCGCGTATCGAAACGATTATCGTGGACAAGGAATTTATCGGCGCGATCATCGGACCGGGCGGAAAAATCATTCAGGGTATTCAGGAACGCACCGGCGCTACAATTTCGATTGAAGAAATTGACGGTAAGGGAATCGTGGAAATTGCAGCAACGAACAAGGAGAGTATTGATGCAGCGATGAATGCCGTGAAAGCCATCGTTGCCATTCCCGAAGTCGGCGCTGTATATGAAGGAAAAGTGGCTTCCATCATGCCTTACGGCGCATTTGTGGAATTTATGCCGGGTAAGGAAGGCTTGCTGCATATTTCCGAAATGGACTGGAAACGCCTCAATTCGGTGGAAGAAACAGGTTTGCAGGAAGGCGACCCGGTAACCGTGAAGTTGCTGGAGATTGATCCCAAAACGGGCAAGTTCAGACTGTCAACCCGCGCCTTGATGCCGAAACCCGAAGGTTATGTAGAGCCGGAACGTCCTCCCCGTCCGCCCCGCGACGATAGAGGCGGAGGACGACGCGACGACCGCGGCAGGCGCGATGACCGTGGCGGCGGCAGACGCGATGACAGACGCGACAACCGCAGATAAACCTAAAAAGGGAGAACGGGTAAACGGATAAACGGTATAATTTTTGAATTTAAAAAATATGGAGAGTTCTTCTAAAAGGACAGATTTTCATCAATAAAAATTTTTCAGAGATAATATATTGATTGAAGTAGAGACGCGATTTTTCGCGTCTCTACTTTTTATATGCAAAAATGAATCTTCGTATAAACGGCTAATAGTACAATAAGTTGAAATATGGCATTTTCTATAAACATGCAATCCCGTCGGGATTATACGGGTTGTGTGACATATTTCTGTTGCAGCGGAGATTACTTGGCAAATCAATAAATATACGTAATCGTGCCCTTTTGGTCTTCCGTACTTCCTATGCGGTTGAATTTGGCTTCGCGCGCTGCCCGAATGGCGCTCTTAAGCATAGAGACGTCTTTGATGGTCGTTCCCTTACCGATGGCTGCAAAAATGATGTTGCCATTATTATCCACAATGATGTCTATAACAATTTTTCCTTCTTCCTGTGCGCTGTTCTCAAGACGCGCCAAATTACCTTCGACTAAAGTCCTGCCACTCAGGGTGAAAGATCCATTACTGTCAATATTTTTATTAGTTCCCGAATCGGTGTTACCGAACGAACTGCCTCGATTTCGATTAAAAGTTTGATTGCCGGATTTTTCTTCAAAGTTGTCATCATTTACTCTTACCCGTTGTTTTTCTGTATTTCCGTTGTTTATTGGTGACTCTTTATAAGACAGACTGGTTAGTCCAATACTCGCGTTATATGAAAAAACTTCATTCTCAATTATATCAAAGACTGGTCCTTTACCTTCCACCCAATATTCAATAGTCCTAATTCCCTTATCATCAATAATTAGCTCTTTTATTGCATTTACCGTCCTTTTCTGACCATTGATTTCAATTTGAAGATTTACTAATGTGTATTCACAGGGGGATAACCTATTATTGGAAATTGGAAGGACGACAGTTTGCCCTACATCAGGTAATATTAGAACTGTAGATGAGTGATTATCGCTTCCGGTCACAGTATTATAACCTTTTGTATATACGATTTCATTTCCAACCAATTTATACTCACTTTTTCCTGTTACTGCCAAATGTTGACCCCAATAACTATAAAATTCACTAACACCGTTATTAGCACCATCAAATCCGGTGAACCTATCATATCTTTTAAGCAAATTCCCTTTCTGAGTAAATTTTTTTTCGGTTGTGCCCTTAGGGTAGTAATAATCCGCTACGGATTTCGATTGCGCATTTGATTGTACGATCGAAAATCCGAACGCCAACAATATGAAAATTCCTTTTATAAAAACTGTGTTTTTCATTTTACTTTTCTTTTTTAGGTGAAAATATTTTTCTTCCCAACACCCACAAGTATCTGTCGAGTTCTTTTAGCGTAAATTTTTCCAAGTGAAAATATGTTCTAAAACCATTCATTGCGGCTTTAAAAGTTGGATAGTCTCTCAAATTTTTTGCGTTTTCAATTGTGAAAAATTTTTCTTGCGAGTTGAAATATATTAGCAGATCACTCACTAAACGGTCATAAATAGGAAATTTATCGGGCTGATGATGACTGCAATATTTGGTAGCAAACGAATAAAAGTGTTTTTCTTTCCCGCCAATCGTTATTCTTGCGATTTTATCAATAACATGTATATCTTCCTCTGCCAACATATTGTCAATATTCAAATCCACAATATGCAGCGCTACAGAAAATATATCCAAGATAGAGGTCCTGTAAAATTCGTTTAAAACAGCAACCTTAACAAGCGTTTCTTCTATTTTAGTATTTTCAGGAAATTTTTCCCGAAACATCATTACCACGCTCTTTTCTTGACAGCGATATTTCTCGTATTCATCCGCTGTTTCCCATATACACAGATATTTTTCTACTTCCTCCACGGATGGCAAGGCTATATTCAAATTTTTCATGGCATTTTTTTTATAATTCCATTACCAACTTTTCCCTATTCATCCGGCTTTCCGGACTCACCCCGTTTGTTACATTGTCTCCGGTCGTCATCTCCACTGCGTTGATTGTAGCGGCTTGATTTCTCTTTTTGTATTTCATAATCTCCTGTTTTATAATTTATTATTAATAATTGTTACTCAAATTCAGACCATAAAAAAAAGTGGACTTACATCCACTTCTGAGGTCTTAGACTACCTTGCACAAGATATAAGCCCACATTGCTGTGCTCTTCTTGTGCTTCTTTTGAAATTGTCTAAGTTTCAGAAGTAAGAATATGCGTTAAACGCCGTCTTTTTAATATGTCTGTTGCGTCTTATGACGCTCTGTTTTCTACATAAGCAGTTCGTTTTTGATTTGTAATCGGCGGCAAATAAACGAATTTTTTTTGAGACTGCCAAATATTTTGAAGAAAATTTTCTAATTTCCATGTATAAAGAAGTATGATCAGCACTAATGATCGTTTTAACCCAACCATGAGTGTCACAAAACCCCAAAAGCGCCGTTCCCGACCTCAAACCGCACGCACCGCGTATCGAAACGATTATCGTGGCGGCGGCAGACGCGATGACCGACGCGACAACCGCAGATAAAAAGAACCCCCCCTGCTCCCGAAGGTAAAAAAGGGAGAGCGGGTAAATGTAAATAATTTTTGAATCTTGAATGTAGAAATTCAAGAAAACAGAGGTGCAGGATTTTTCCTGCACCTCTCTTTTTGGAGTGGATCAGCGACCGAATGTAAAAAAAGACTGCCCAATTTCATGTATTGAGCAGTCTAATCATTTAAGTTTCATCACTGTGTCCATTTTTTACGCCAAAGCAACATACAAATCTTCGTCTTTTTCCGTGAAAATCAGTTTGTCCTCTTTTGCCAACCAGCCCAAAGCAGCAAACAGCAATTTATCCGTTTTGATTTTGGTTTGTTTCTTTAAGTCCTTGGTTGACAGTTTCCCTGCGCCGTTTAAGGCGTTCCATACTAATCCGGCATTTGTGCCAATAATTTCTTTTGTCATAACACGAAATATTTAAAATCAGGCCGCAAAGGTAAGCAATTTTATTGATTTATCTCCATATTTTTACGGACAATTTTATCCTTGTCCTGAAAAGTTTCCCGGTTGAGTTCGCGCCAGAGTATGTCCTTTAATTCGTCGAGACCCATCTGTGCAACGGATGAAATGAAGACGTACGGTATCTTTTTGGGGAGTTTTTTTGCCGGTATTTTTTGCTGTTCAGCGTCTAAAAGATCGCATTTGGTGATGGCGAGAACTCTGGTTTTATCCGCCAAATCGGGATTGTATTTTTTCAGTTCGTTGTCCAAAATTTTGTATTCCTTGCCAATATCTTCCGAATCGGCAGGAATCATGAACAGTAACAGCGAGTTGCGTTCGATATGCCGTAAGAACCTCAATCCCAGCCCCTTTCCTTCGCTGGCGCCTTCAATGATTCCCGGAATGTCCGCCATGATAAAGGAGCGGTTTTCGCGGTATTTCACAATGCCGAGATTCGGTTCAAGCGTCGTAAACGGATAGTTGGCGATTTTCGGCTTCGCCGAAGTAACGACCGACAGCAAGGTGGATTTGCCCGCATTCGGGAAACCGACCAGCCCGACGTCGGCGAGCAGTTTGAGTTGCAAAATCACGTTGCGTTCTTCGCTGGGTTCGCCGGGTTGCGCATAGCGGGGCGCCTGAGTGGTAGAGGTTTTGAAGTGGATGTTGCCCCAGCCGCCTTTCCCGCCTTTCAGCAGCCTGACGATTTGCCCGTCTTCGGTTACGTCGCAGATGAAATCTCCGGTATCGGCATCGTAAACAACTGTGCCACAGGGAACTTCGATGTATTTATCTTCGCCGCTCTTGCCGGTGCTGCCTTTGGCGGTTCCGGGGTCGCCGGATTCGGCGATGACGTGGCGCTCGTAGCGCAGGTGAAGCAGCGTCCAGAGGTTGCGGTTTCCTTTCAAATACACGTCGCCGCCCCGTCCGCCGTCGCCGCCGTCGGGACCGCCTTTGGGAATGTATTTCGCCCGCCGGAAATGCGACGAGCCGCGCCCGCCTTTTCCCGAACTGCAATATATTTTTACGTAATCTACAAAATTCGATTCTGCCATCTAAGTTTTAAGTTCAAAGTTTCAAGTTCAAAGTTCAAAGTTTGGGGTTCAAGGTTTGAGGGTTTTTCGTTTATTGGATATTTCCCGGTCTATGCGATGGAAAATTTCTTCGATTTCACCTACTCCATTGATGGCTACGTGTTTACCTTTCTGTTTATAGTAGTCGGCGAGCGGCGCGGTTTGCGAATGATAAACGTTCAGGCGCGACTGAATCGTTTCCTCGTTGTCGTCCGAGCGTCCCGAAATTTTTCCGCGTTCCAGCAAGCGGTCTATCAAAATGCGGTCTTCTACCTGTAAATCAACGAGTACGGATACCTCCCAACCGCGTTTTGCCAGTATTTTTTCCAGCGCTTCCGCCTGCGGAATGGTACGCGGAAAGCCGTCGAAAATAACGCCTGCGGCGTCTTTCTGCGTTTCGAGAACCTGGTCGAGCATATCGCAAATCAAGTCGTCGGGGACGAGTTCGCCCTTGTCAATGTATTGTTTTGCCGTTTTGCCAAGCGCCGTTTCGTTCTTAATTTCCTGACGGAGAACGTCTCCCGTGGAAATATGCGCGAGATTGTAGTTTTTTTCCATCAACTCGCTTTGCGTTCCCTTTCCCGAACCGGGCGCTCCGAAAATAATGATATTCAGCATTTTATATTATTTTTATAATGGTTGTTCCACAATTTTGTAAATATCGCGCGAAGTGCGCCCAAGTCCGTCATAATCAAGCCCAAAGCCTACAATGAAATCGTCGTCAATCTCCATTCCCACGTAGTCGGGTTTGAGGTCGCATTTCAGCGAGCCGGGTTTGAGCAGCATGGTCGCAAGTCGCACATCTTTAATGCCTTCGTCGCGCAATCTGCCGGTTACATACTGCATGGTCAGTCCCGTGTCAATGATGTCTTCGAGCAAAATGACGGGACGGTCGTGCTTCTTGCCCCGGATGGGCAGCAATTCCTCGACGATTCCCGCCGATTTCGTGCCGTGATACGACGAATAAGCCGCAAAAGTGAGTTCGCAGGTGGGCGGCATTTTGCTCATCAGTTCCGACACAAACATGAAAGCGCCGTTCAGAATGCCGACAAACAGTGGATTCTTGTCGCGCATGTCGTCGGAAATCTGCACCGCCATCTTTGAAATGGCGTCAACTATCTTTTTTTCAGGGATATACAGTTCAAAAGTTTTATCCCGCAGGGTTATACGCTTGTTCATTCGGTATATACGTCTAATTTTGCACAAAAGTCGGAATAAATTACGTAATATCCAAATTTATTTTGGGTTTATAACGAAGGTAGATTCAACTACTGAATGCAACTTTTGATTCTGCAAAGATAGGAAGAAAATTTCTTTGGGTGAATAAAAATTTAATTTTGCTCTTGGCCTGTTATTTAATTTATACTGTATCT
>JAITMT010000549.1 GCA_031277235.1 Tannerella sp. | reverse complement strand
ATATTTACCCATAATTTTAATTTTCCAACAACTAAAAAAAGATTTATGATGATGACAAAAAAAATTTCCCCCCGAAGGGCGCTGTCCAAAAAGATGGCATTAGTCCCGCTGTTTGCCGCCGCCGTTTTCATTTTTTCCGCTAAAACCGCCGCGCAAAATGATGCAAGTACCGCAACGGCTCTTTCAGAAACAAAGAGCGAAAACACCGACGACCTGATAATTATCGGAAAAGGATTGTCGGAAGAAAAAATGGCTGAATATCAGCAAATTGTTGATAAAAAAGCCGATTGGAAATCTCTGAAATTAAAGAATGACGACTTTAATAATTTGTATCTCCTTTATGTTCAGATGAATAAGGAACAACAAAAAAAACAGCGTATAACATTTGACGGTGTTTTTTGTGTGGACACTTTGATGCTCCCCGATGATAAAAGTTGGAAAAAGTGCAAGACTTCCCAATACATCTGGCTGAACGGTGAAAAATCGGATCAACAGGCGCTCGAACTTTTAAACAGGCAGGATGTTTATTATTATTCTCTTATCAATTTAGATATAAATAACAGAGTAAGTGCCACTTGGACAAAGAAAGGTTATGAAGAATATCTGAAAAAATTTGA
Organism: Tannerella sp.; assembly: GCA_031277235.1. Lineage (GTDB taxonomy): Bacteria > Bacteroidota > Bacteroidia > Bacteroidales > Tannerellaceae > Tannerella. The sequence continues at coordinate 2,009 of JAITMT010000549.1, read as the reverse complement.
CGGAAAAGTATCTGAAGAAGAACTCTTGAAAATCAAACCAACAATCTATTGGCACTATACTTCAGAGGGACTCTACTTGGTGGCTACACCTGCCGTCTATAATGATGAAACTATGGCGAAAGCGAAAGAAAAGAATTCGCCTAAAAAGTAAAAAAACATCCAAGACAAAGCCTTTATCGTCATTGTGTTTTACGGAAACTACACCAAAACATGACTTTTCAATCCCGTCAGGGATTGGATATTGGTAGAAAAACCGGCATTTTCCCCTGTCAGGCGTGCCGTAGGTACGCGATTATAAGCAATTCGGGTGAAAGTCGCGTACCTACGGCACGCAGCATCGGGGAGATAAGGTTTTTCTACCAATATTTTGTGCCTGACGGCACATTCATTCACTTTGCCGGCAACATTTTTTATCATATTTTGATGCGGTTGCCCTGAAAAAATATCTTTTTTGCCACAAGAATCGAAAAAAATTGTAAATTTGCAATAAGGCATTCCGTTAGGAAACAACGTTCATCGACCGGAGGTGAGATAATGCATCGCTCGGTAGAAAATATTTGCCGTTTTATGGTTGCATTCTCTATGGAATGCATCCTGCGAACGGATTGCCTTTCTACCGAGCGACGCATCCCTGACGGGATGCACCAGGTAATCCCAAATTAATTTTGGCACATAACAACTCTGCTCACAAGGAGAGGCTACTTCACCGTTGAAACATCCCGACTTTCCTCATTCAATCGGGACGTCGTTTTCAAAATCGTAGAATGTTTTTCGCATCAGGTCGGCGAGTTGCAGGCAAATGTTAAATATTCTTTCTCCGATAAAAATATTGAAAAATATTTGCAGGTTATGAAATTAACACCTATCTTTGCCGTATCATTTCAAGAATCAAGCAACTATGCCTACAGTAATTAACATATTCGGCTTACGGTTTTTCTTTTACACCGGCGATCACAAACCAATGCACATTCACGTTGAAAATGCAGATGGAGAGGCAAAATTTGAAATAGGTGAAGATATCAAACTTATTTATAATCGCGGGTTGAAAAACAAGGATTTGCGGCTTGCAGAAAGTATTATTGAAGAAAATAGGGATTTGATTCAAAACGAATGGAATAAAAGTCATTGATACAGATAAAGTTATGGAAACAGAATTGAATGTAAAAAGGTTATGGTTTGATGGTGACAGAATATTCATGGAAACCGAAGACGGCAAGAAATTGAGTCAATCTCTGCTGTGGTATCACCGTTTGCTTCATGCAACCCCCGAACAGCGCAATAAATACCGTTTTTCCTATTCCGGCATTCATTGGGAGGAGATTGACGAAGATGTATCGTTTGAAAGTTTTACCCGTAAAAATGACGAACCTGAAGGTATTTCAAAGTTGTTTCTTTCGCATCCTGAACTGAATGCTTCTGCGGTAGCCCGAAAAATGGGGATGAAACAGAGTTTGCTCTCCGCCTATATTCACGGACACAAGAAACCGTCCAAAACCAGAGAAATGGAAATAAGGCGTGCGATTCGCAAAATAGGCAGGGAACTTGCGGCGGTGTAGAAATTTGAAATCTTGCAAAATAGATTTAGGGAAGGTAGAAAAATCACACCCGTAAAAGGCATGGCATCAGGTATGTAACCCTCCCTGTGTTAAGGTCGCATCCCTGACGGCATGCTGTTTATGGGGAAAAATCCGTTTCTACCAAGCTTTCTTCCCTACGGGAAGCGTCCCAAGGACGAATTTTCATAACCCCCAATGAAGCGGAGCGATGGCGGGACCTGTGATACATCCCGATTTTCCGCATTCAATCGGGACGTCGTTTTCAAAATCGTAGAATGTCTGTCGCATCAGGTCGGCGAGTTGCAGGCGATAGTTGACGAAAGCGTCCAGATGGTTTCGCTGGGCGGTGTTGAGGCGCGTCCGTTCCAGGGCAAGAGCCTGACTGTCAATATCCCCGTCGGTAAAACGCTGGAGGGTGATGCTGTAACTCCTTTCGGCGACGCTGACATTTTT
>JAITMT010000495.1 GCA_031277235.1 Tannerella sp. | reverse complement strand
CATCCGATTGGGTCGCTTCGCTCCGGCTGAATGACGAAGCCAAAACTTCGCGCGTTACAAAAGTGATTGCCGCCCATCTGAAAGCGGTGCGCGATTGGCACAATACGCAGGATTATAACAAAGTTCCCGAAGGAATCAATCCGAGAACGGGCGGAATGCTGACGAAACTCGACCGTCAGATGATCATGGATTCAAAACTTCCGAAAGAAATACACGACGCCTTGATGTCGGGTCTGCGAAAAGACCTCACGGAAGAACAGGTCGAATTGATTCTTGATAAATACACGGTCGGCAAAGTGGCTTTCACCATGAAAGCCTATCGGGAAATCGTAACGGATATGACGCCGGAAGAAGACGCAACGATACTCAACTATCTGAAACAAGCGCGGGAAGAGGCGATTGACTACAAAAACATGGAGCAGATTTCGGCTATTTTCGAAATTTATAAAACAAAATGTGAATTGTACCTCTACCAGACAGGCAGAAACTGGAGAACCATTTATAAGGCTTATGTTGATTCGTTATATAAGAAAAAATGAAAAATCTTTTTTTTATAGGATTATTTTTCTGGATTTACGGGTCTAATTTACAGGCTCAGGAAAGACCGGTTGACGTGCAAGACAGTCTTCCCGACTTTTCCTATTGCGGGTACAAGGCAAGCGATGTTCCGATTCCTGATATAAGCATCCGGATGGTTGTTCCGCCGGTCGCCGGCGATGCTACCGCATGGATACAGGAAGCAATAGACCAAGTGGCGCAGCTACCGATGGACAAAAACGGTTTTCGCGGTGCGGTGTTGTTGCAAGCAGGTGATTACAAAGTCTCCGGAAGTCTAAAAATCAATGCTTCGGGCATTGTGCTGCGCGGAAGTGGAGCAGGAGAAGGCGGCACTCGTTTGATAGCCGCCGGAAAAGATCGCCGCACGCTGATTCGCATTGAAGGAGTAAACGATCGGCAACCGGTCGGCGATACTTTGCGTGTCGTCGGTGCTTATGTTCCGGTGGGGGCTATGGAATTGAACCTTGCCGGCAACCATGGTTTGAAAGCCGGAGATAAAATTTTGATTGTGCGTCCGTCCACACAGGAATGGATTGATGTGTTGGGTACGGCTCATTTCGGCGGCGGAATAACCGCTTTGGGATGGAAACCGGGTGATTATAATCTGTATTGGGACAGAACGGTAGTTTCGGTCGACGGCAATCGCATCAGGTTTGACGCTCCCATAACGACTGCTTTGGACAAGCAATTCGGTGGAGGTTTAGTGATTCCGTATGCATGGAAAGGTCGGATTATGGACATTGGAATTGAAAACATGCAGTGCGTTTCGGAATACGACGTTCAAAACCCGAAAGACGAAACCCATGCTTGGATGGCGATTACCATTGCCAACGCAGCTGATGTATGGGTTCGAAATATGACTTTCAGGCACTTTGCCGGCTCGGCAGTTTTCGCCTTGGAAACAACGAAACGCATTACGGTAGAAAACAGTAAGTATCTCTCGCCTGTTTCGGAAATCGGCGGACAACGTCGCAACGCTTTCCTGACGATGGGACAGCAGTGCCTGTTTCAACGCTTGTATTCGGAATTCGCTTACCATGATTTTGCAGTAGGTTACTGTGCTCCGGGGCCAAATGCTTTCGTGCAATGTTATGCTTATTTACCCCACAGTTTCAGCGGCTCCATCGGCAGTTGGGCTTCAGGCGTATTGTTCGATATTGTCAATATAGATGGTAACGCTTTGCGTTATACCAATCTGAGTCAAGATAATCAGGGCACAGGTTGGAATGCTGCCAACAGTGTTTTCTGGCAATGTTCCCCTTCACGTATGGAATGTTTTGCTCCGCCTACAGCGATGAATTGGGCTTTTGGCGCGTGGTCGGAATTTTCAGGTGATGGTTATTGGGACGAAAGCAATAACCATATTGAACCCAGAAGTCTATTCTACTTCCAATTGGGAAAGCGTTTGGGGAAAAATTACGTTGACCGTTCCGATTTGCTCCTGATTACAACGAATGCTTCCACTTCACCGACGATTGCCATGGCGCAGGAATTATCAAAAATAGCCTACAAATCGGCAACCACTCTGTATGATTGGATTGATGAGGTGATTGCCAAGCATCCCATTTCAACCGATATCGGTCAAGCTAAGGTCATCACGGCTAAAGACATCAATGCTCGACTTAGCGTTCAGGCTACGCCGCAGTTAAAAGCCGGCGTCCTCGCCGGTATGCAAGGCAAGAGCCTTGCTTCTAACACGACGAAGGCTGAAGCCTTCGCCGAGCCTGAGCCGATTGGTGAACTGACCATAGAAAACGGAATTTTAGTCCGGAATCATCAAATCCAGACCGGAAACAAACACAGCATCAATTATTGGAACGGGAATCTCCGTCCTTCTTACCTGAATCGTACAGCCCAGCCGCATTTGACCCGTTTTGTTCCGGGACGGACGGGAACGGGGCTGACCGATGATATTGATTCTGTGATACAATGGATGAAACGGAATAATATCATTGCCATCGACCACAATTACGGACTTTGGTATGAACGCCGCCGAGACGACCATGAACGCATCCGCCGGATGGACGGCGATGTCTGGGCGCCGTTCTACGAGCAGCCTTTTGCCCGTAGCGGCGAAGGAACGGCTTACGACGGCTTGAGCAAATATGATTTGACGAAATACAATCCATGGTATTGGATGCGCTTAAAACAATTTGCCGATGCGGCCGACGAAAACGGTTTGATTTTGTTTCATCAGAACTATTTCCAGCACAACATCATCGAAGCCGGAGCGCATTGGGCGGATTCTCCCTGGCGTCCGGCAAACAACGTCAACAATACCGGATTTCCCGAACCGCCCAACTATGCCGGCGATAAGCGGATTTTCATGGCGGAACAGTTCTACGACGTTACGCATCCCGTTCGGCGCGAATTGCATCGCGCCTATATCCGTCAGTGTTTAGAAAATTTCAAAGACAATCATTCGGTTATTCAGTTCATCAGCGCCGAGTTTACCGGTCCGCTGCATTTTGTGGAATTTTGGTTGGATGTGATTGCCGAATGGCAGAAAGAAACAGGTCATGATCCGTTGATTGCATTAAGCGCCACAAAGGATGTGCAGGATGCTATTTTGGCTGATCCTGTCCGTTCTAAAGTAGTTGATATTATTGACATTCGCTACTGGATGTATCGTGCCGACGGAACGCTTTACGCTCCGGAAGGCGGTTTGAATCTCGCGCCCCGCCAACATGCCCGATTGACGAATCCCGGTCGCGTTTCGGCAGAATCGGTTTACCGGGCGGTGAATGAATACCGGACTAAATTTCCGGATAAAGCCGTTTTGTATTATTCCGAAGGCTATTCGCAATACGGTCAGGCTGTGTTGGATGCCGGAGGATCGTTGCCGGTTTTGCATAAAGAAACAATTGTACACAAGGACGGTGAAACAAGAAAATAATGTCAAACAAATAAATGAATATTAACTATGCGAAATGTTCTTTTTTACTTACTGATATGCTTTGCCTCGATGAATGGCACTGCGATGCCGTTCACGATTCAAGGGAAAATCGAAGGATTGATACCCGGCGATACACTTTCTTTTGAACGGATTATTATGCCCGAATTCAAACTCGATTTTACATTTGATGTAATTGTCGAACAGTCGAATGAGTTCATATACAGTAGTTCGCATGAACATATAGGATATTACATGATGTCTTATAAACCTGTTTCGGGAAAAGTTACTGCTTCCGATAAGCGTGGACTTGCCTTACTTGTAAAAGACGATACGACCTGTTTAATCGGTGCGACAGACCAAATTTATTATTGTAATTTGGAAGGCGGTCTTTATGACAATGAAAGGTTACAGGAAGCATTACGACTCGAGATTTTCCTCGGCAAAGAGAGAAGTGGCTTGATGAAATTGACCGAAGAAGCGCGTGCCGCAAAAGACGCAATAAATGAAAAAGAGTATCGCGATAAATTCAACTCATTCCATTCCGAACACAGAGAGGATTTTCAGAGGCTATCACGGTTGTATGATGACTTCCATGAGAAATTTCCGTCTTCCGAACATACGATTGTTGATGCCCTGCAAATGGTTATGTCTGCACCTTTCGATACTTCATTATCCAAATATGAGAAAATGAATGAAGATGCTCAAAACAGTTATTTCGGAAAATTGCTCAAACAGGAGATTGACAAAATGTCCGTTTTACTGCCCGGTAATGATGCGCCTGATTTTCACTTGACAGCAATGGACGGTAGAGAAATCTCCCTAAAAGATTGTGCCGGTTCGTATGTTTTGATTTATCACTGGGGATTATGTCCGGGTTCTTTTCAGAGGGAAAAAGATGTGCTGGATTTGTATAACAGATATAAAGACCGGTTGATCGTTGTTGGCATAACGGATAGAATTGAATACATAAAGGAAACGTATAACAGCACAAAGCCGGAAGATAAATTAATGGATATCGAAATGAAACCGGTTTTGGAAAGTATGCTTGCTCACCCTTGGTTTGATGCGGAAAAAACAGGCAATAACGACAAAATAGAAACCGATTATGCCTTTGCAGGTTTACCGTATTTTGTATTTATTTCGCCCGACGGAAAAATCATGGCGCGAGATTATCACGAGGCTTTTTATGTGGCAAAAAACAAAATGGAATCCGAATTTGGAAAATAGAACAAGACAAAAATACAAGTGTGCGACTGCGCCGCGGAACAATGAAATTTTAACAACAGCAAAAAAAATAAAAAAGATGAATGTAAAAAATAAATTTTATCGTAACTGTGGAATCCTGTTATTTGTAGCCATAATTTGTACACAAATGATTTGTGCACAAATGATTTGTGCACAGAGCAATACTGTCACAGGATATGTTGAAGGGCTTTCCAATGACACTGTAATGGTCATGTCCAGACCGCTGGATAATTCCAATCAGAGACCTGTGTTTGACACTATATTTGTTAAAAATGGACGGCTTGAATATATTTTCCCCGATGATAGGGCGTATGCTCTGCAATTTGTCTTTTTTCAGTTTTTTGTACATGATACTCCCAATGGTAGACCTTTCTTATCCGAAAACGCAAGTTTGTTTATTTTTACCGAACCGAAAGACAGGATAAGTTTTAACTGTAGCATTAATTCGACAGGGTTCATTAATGTCAATATTTCCGGTTCGCAACTAAATCATGATTTCTCAACTATTCAAAACGAAATGTTAAAAATAAATGAAAACCAAGTTGAAGAAGAAATGGCTCTCGAACAGGCAAGTATTGACAAAAACAAGGAGGCAGAAGAAACAGGTTGGGAAAAACGCTTTGACCGGATAATCGCCCAAAATGAACTGTATTGCAACTATGTAAGGGAAAATCTTGATAATCCTCTCTCGGCGTTCCTTTTGTCTCAGCAATCTGTTGACAGCGTAGGTATGTATTATGACAAACTTGGAGTAAACGTTCGCAACTCAATATTCCGTCATTTACTTGACGGGGCAGTGACGCGGTACCAGGATTACATAAATCCTTTAAAGGCTAAAAAAGTTTTTGTCGGGGATAAGGCTCCCGATTTCACACTGGAAGATAGCGACGGAAAATCCATCTCACTTTCGTCGCTTCGTGGCAAGTATGTTATTATAGACTTTTGGGGCAGTTGGTGTGGTCCCTGTATTGTTGGTATGCCCAAGATGAAAAGCGCTTATGAAATGTATAAAAACAAACTTGAGATACTGGGAGTCGCTTGCAGAGAAAGGACGATAGATGTTTGGCGAGACGCTGTAAAGCAGCATGAATTGCCATGGACTAATGTTTATAATGACAATCTATCGGCTGTTAATGAAAAATACGGAATTGATACCTACCCTACCAAAATTGTCATTGACCCTGAAGGGACAATAATATTTCGGACGAGAGGCGAGGGAGGTAATTTTTACGACAAACTTAAAAGCGTTATAGAAAAATAATCAATATATTAAAATTCCATAATATGAAACAAATTATAACATTTTTATTCATCCTCGCATTCGCTTCCTGCCAAACCGACGAAAAGGAAGTCTATCTTTTCACGTCTTTTCACGAGCCGGCTGACGAAGGGCTCCGTTTTCTCTACAGTTACGACGGTTACCATTGGGACAGTATTCCCGGCGTTTTTCTGAAACCGGAAGTAGGCAGGCAAAAAGTGATGCGCGACCCAAGTATGGTGCAGGGACCGGACGGTACCTTTCATTTAGTATGGACGTGCAGTTGGAATCAAGACCCCGGCTTCGGCTATGCTTCTTCCAAAGATCTGATTCACTGGTCGGAAGAGAAATATTTTCCGGTGATGGCGCACGACACTTCGGTGGTAAACGTTTGGGCTCCGGAATTGTATTGCGAATCCGAAACGGGAGAATTTTATATCGTCTGGGCATCTACCATTCCCTACAAATTTGAAAGAGGAGTAGAAGAAGAACGGAACAATCACCGTTTATACTATACGAAAACCAAAGATTTTGTCGATCTTACGCCGGCAGAACTGTTTTACGACCCGGGTTTTAGTTCCATAGACGCCGTTATCGTGAAGCGCGCTCCGGAAGATTACATGCTGGTATTCAAGGATAATACCCGTCCGGAACGCAATATCTTGGCAGCTTTCGGTAAAACCCCGGCAGGTCCTTACAGAGATATGACAGAGCGATTTACGGAGATGTATACAGAAGGACCTTCGGTTGTCAAAGTCGGAGACGAATGGTTGATCTATTTTGATTCTTACCGCAAAAAAACCTACAATGCGGTTTCAACCAAGGATTTCAAACAGTTTACGCCGGTCAATGATAAAATTTCAATACCGCCGGGACATAAGCACGGAACGATTCTCAAAGTTTCGGAGAATATTTTAAAAGGATTGATAAACAGATAATTATGAATAGAAGAGAATGGCTTGGAGCGATGGGCGGTTTGGCGATGGCATCCACATTGCCGGCGTATGTAACGGCGCAGGACGGAACAACGGACAGCAAACCGCTCATCCGCGACTTTGAACAGCCGATGTTCAATATTCCCGGACAGATTTCTACGCCTGCCATTGTCGAATCCGTAGAACTGTTGCACAACGACAAAAACTATTTTGTCCGCACCCGCTCTACCGACGGAGCAGAAGGATTGACCGGCACAAAACAAATCAATGATTTTATCCCGATTTTCAAAAATCTGGTTGCGCCTTATTTTATCGGTAAGGATGCCCGCGAGATTGAGGCGCTGGTGGATGGCGTGTACCGTGCCAACTACAAATTGGCAGGGATTCCGTTCTGGAGTCCGGTGGCTTACGTCGAACAAAGTTTGCTCGACATGCTCGGTAAAATGGCGAATAAGCCGGTGGGCGAATTGCTGGGTGGCGTGTGGCGCGATGAGATTCCGGTATATCTTTCCGGTTCCGACCGCGTATTGAGCGCCGAAGAAGAAGTGGATATTTATGTTCGCGGCGTTGCCGAAACAGGTGCAAAATCGGTAAAATTCAAAATCGGCGGACGTATGAGCCGCAATCTGGACGCCTATCCGGGACGGACGGAAACATTGTTGCGCACGGCTCGTCAAAAATTGGGCGATACCATCGAACTGGCTGCCGACGCCAACGGTTCTTATGACGTCCGGCAAGGCATACGCATCGGGCGTTTGATGGAAGAACTGAATTACAG
>JAITMT010000472.1 GCA_031277235.1 Tannerella sp. | reverse complement strand
GACCAAGGCGAAAACGCTGCTGGGCTGGAATCCCAATAAGACGTCGTTCGAGGAACTGGTGAAAATCATGGTGGCGCATGATATGAAGAAGGTTAAGAGGTTGCATGGACGGGAGGACTAATAATTGGACAAAAACGCAAAAATATACATCGCCGGACATCGCGGATTAGTCGGGTCGGCAATCAGGAAGAATCTGATAGAGAAAGGATTCACTCATATTGTCGGCAGGACGCATCGGGAGTTTGATTTGCTGGACGGCGAGGCCGTACGCCGGTTTTTCGATGAAGAAAATCCTGAATATGTGATACTTGCCGCCGCTCATGTCGGTGGAATCATGGCAAACAACACCTATCGCGCCGATTTCATATACCAAAACCTGCAAATCCAGCAAAACGTCATCGGCGAAAGTTTCCGTCACAACGTCCGAAAGCTGCTTTTTCTCGGCAGCACCTGCATCTATCCGCGCGACGCCGCCCAGCCGATGCGCGAAGATTCGCTGCTCGCTTCGCCGCTCGAATACACCAACGAGCCGTATGCCATTGCAAAAATTGCCGGTTTGAAGATGTGCGAAAGCTTTAATATCCAATACGGTACAAACTATATTGCCGTGATGCCGACCAATCTTTACGGCCCAAACGACAATTTCGACCTGGAGAAATCGCATGTCCTGCCCGCGATGCTGCGCAAAATCTATTTAGCTAAATGCCTGCATACCAACGATTGGCAGTCTATCCGCAACGATCTGGACAAACGCCCGGTAGAATCCGTTTCGGGAAAATTCGGTGAAGATGAAATCCTCTTATTATTAGCGAAATACGGAATCGAAGCAACTGCTGTAACGCTTTGGGGAACCGGAAAACCGATGCGCGAATTTCTCTGGAGCGAAGAAATGGCAGACGCATGCGTGCATATTATGCAAAACGTTGATTTCAAGGATTTAATAAGCGATGAAAGAGAAATCCGCAACTGTCATATCAATATCGGCACGGGAAAGGAAATTTCCATCAAAGACCTGGCATACACGATCTCAAAAACCGTTGGCTATCAGGGAGAAATACGGTTTGACGCCTCCAAGCCCGACGGCACGATGCGCAAACTGACGGACGTCTCTAAACTTCACGCCCTCGGCTGGCACCACAACATCGAAATCGACGAGGGGATTCGGAAGATTTTTGAGTGGTATCGCGGGTAACTTAAAACAGATATGTCATTGTAAAATAACTTGTTCTGTTACGGAGATGCGCATTGTCGGCGTTCGCATTTCGTGTAAAATTCGTCAAAGCCTTCCGATTGGTAAATCCAATTTTAATCGGCTTCACAAATAGGCTGAAACCGACAGTCAGTCCACCTTCGCTGCGGTTGAACGTGTTTTCAAAATCTATTTTTTCCTTTCCCTGTTTCCCGTCGAAATGGTACGAATAATATCCTCCCACGAATAAATCGGCGCCCATACCGCGTTGAACGGTTTGCAGCACGAAGCTCAGAGGTACGGTTAAGTTATCGGTAGAGACTGTTCCGGCAGGATATTTGGCACGAATACGTTCGTAACTCACTTCGGGTCGAATGGCATATTTTCCAAAATTGACCTGCGAAACCAGACTGACGCCGTACGAAGTCGCGGATTTCCCGTCAACGGCGCCATCGGTATAATAATGATGATTTGAGCCGATGCTTGCTGAAAGCCCGAACGTAAACCGTTGTTGCCCACGATGTTTTTTCGCCACTTTGCCTGACGCGGCGTAATCTGTAGATTGCGATACCGTTTCTACCGTATTTTTCAAATGTCCGGTTATCAATGCCAAGCCCTCGTAATCAATCAATTCGGCGTCGTCTTCGGGTTTATGATAGGGCGATTTCTGTCCGGTCGTCACGGCAAGCGTAGGAATCCCTTTTGTCGCAAAAGATTCGGTGTCTGTCGCCGTAAAAATACTGGATTCAAAATTTTTGGTAACCACATGCAAGCCTGCCGGAATTGATTGCGGCGACAAAATCATTTCCTTACCGTTTTTTATCGTGCCGCTTCCTTCGTATTCCACCTCTCCTTTTGCCTTGTACCAGCCGACCATGTCAACGCTGATCATCAATTTGATATTTTCTACGGGTATGTCCAAATGATTCATAAAATAGGTTGAGCCAATCAATCCGACTTCTTCGGCGTCAAAAGCAATCAAAATAACACTTCGTTTCAAATTCGATTGATTGAGTTTCAATTCCCGCGCAAGTTCTATCAGTGCGGCAACACCCGAAGCGTTATCGTCGGCTCCGTTGTAAACTGTCCCGTTTTTAACGCCAAGATGGTCATAGTGAGCGCCGACCACAATATATTCGTTTTTCAAAACAGCATCGTTTCCCCGAATGATTCCAACGATATTCCGATAATTTCCATTGTTGAAAATTTGCAGAAATGAATAATCCCGATAAGGCTCGATTCCGATTTCTTCCCATTGTCTTACAATATATTCGGAAGCCATTCGGGCATATTCCGTGCCTGCTTTTCGTCCCTGCATTGAATCGGAAGCAAGGGTGTAAACATGTTTTTCCAGCCTTTCTTTCAACGTTGTCTGTCCATTGGCGGAAAAAATGGCAGAAAGGATAAACAGAAAAGACAGAAATCTGCCCATAGACACAGGTTTGAAATAGATTTTGCTTGTAGTACTTTTTTTCATAGTTGCTATTTTTTTTTAACGCACATTCAAGTCTCAGATACAATTTTTTTTGCAAAGATAGTTCAAAAAAATGCATTGGGTATTAAAAATCCCGATTTTTTTTTGAGGGGGCGTTGTCGAGTTTGTACAGAATCTCCGTATAAACCCATAAAAGAGTGCAAAAATGAATCCAAAGGATTCAAATATTTATAGAAAACACAATTGGATATAAATAGGAATATACATTTCTATAAATTATTAATATACAAATAATTAAATTATTTTGAGTAGTAAAAATGAGGTAAAATTCAATATAAAATGATCATTAAGTAATTGAAATGAGGTGCAAAATAATTTAGTGGCATAGTGTATCCCTTAATTTTGTTTTCTGAAATTACTACAATTTATTAATCTAAAAACGATAATTATGTATGAAAAAGGTGATTTAACATTATTGTATTCCTTATTTAAAAGAATCAGACTGCTTGCTTTTCTGCTTCTTTTCACAGGGTTTGCAACAGGTATTTATGCGCAGACCGTTTCTGTTTCGGGAACGGTTAGGGATGAAAACGGCGAGGCGTTGATCGGGGCATCCGTTCTGGTCAAAGGCACGCAGAATGGCGTGATTACGGATGCGGATGGCAATTTTCAATTGTCGAATGTACCTTCCAATGCAACATTGGTGGTGAGTTACATCAGTTATCAGACGCTGGAAGTGCCCGTTGGCGGTAAAACGTCTTTGAATATTACGCTCGAACCCGACGCCAATGCTTTGCAGGAAGTGATTGTAACGGGTATCACGAGTGTTGACAAACGACTGTTTACCGGAGCGGCAGACCATTTGAATGCGGATGAAATTCAAATCAGCGGTTTGCCGGAAATTAGCCGCTCGCTGGAAGGTCGTTCTGCCGGCGTTTCGGTGCAGAATGTCTCCGGAGCATTCGGAACGGCGCCCAGAATTAAGGTGCGCGGCGCTACTTCCATTTACGGCGATTCAAAGCCTTTGTGGGTGGTGGATGGCGTTATTATGGAAGACGTGATTGAAATTGACGCCGACAATTTGACCTCCGGAGATGCCGAAACCCTGATCAGTTCGGCAATTGCAGGCTTGAATGCCAGCGACATCGAATCGTGGGACATTCTGAAAGACGGCTCGGCGACCTCCATTTACGGCGCCAGGGCTATGGCGGGCGTGATTGTCGTAACGACGAAAAAAGGTCGTCCGGGACAAAGCCGCATTTCCTATTCCGGCGAATTTACGTCGCGCATGATTCCGTCCTACAACGATTTCAACATCATGAACTCGCAAGACCAGATGGGCATTTATCGCGAAATGTACCAGAAAGGCTGGCTGAATCTTGCTTCTACATTGCGGGACAGCGAAACCGGCGTTTACGGTAAAATGTATGAGTTAATCAATACGTATGATCCCGCAACCGGCCAGTTTGCCCTGCAAAATACCGAAGCCGCACGCAATGCTTACCTTCGGCAAGCCGAAATGCGGAATACGAACTGGTTTGAAGAATTGTTTTCCAGGGAAATTTCGCAGAACCATTCCGTATCCATTTCGGGCGGAAACGACAAATCCAATTATTACGGTTCCATGAGCGCCCTGCTGGATCCCGGATGGATGAAGGCAAGCGCCGTCAAGCGATATACGGTCAATATGAACATGAACCATAAAATTTACGACAATCTGTCATTGAATGTGATCGCAAGAGGATATTATCGAAACCAGGGCGCGCCCGGAACGTCAAGCCAGAATATTAATGCGGTTTTCAGTGAAGTCGGTCGTGATTTTGAGTTGAATCCCTATACGTATGCGATGAGAACTTCCAGAACGTTAGACCCTAACGAATTTTATACCCGCGATTATGCACCGTTCAACATCAAGCATGAACTGGAGAACAACTACATGGATTTGAATGAAACAAACCTGAATTTTCAAGGCGAATTGAAATGGAATCCCATCCGGGGACTTGAATTGAAGGGGATGGGCGCCGTCAAATATACCGGTTCTGCCATGGAACACCATATTACCGATTATGCCAATCAGGCGCAGGCTTTCCGGGCGATGGGCGACGCCACGATTATGAACAACAATCCGTATTTATGGGTTGATCCCGAAGTCCTGGATTTTATGTATCCCATCTCGATTCTTCCGCAGGGCGGTATCTATGAACGCACCGATCACCGGATGCTGTCGTATGACTTTCGCGCACAAGCCACTTACAACGCGGTTATCCGGGAGGATCATCTGATCAACCTGCTGGGAGGTATGGAATTGAATGATACGAAGCGCGACAGAACCTGGTTTCGCGGTTGGGGACGCCAATATGCGATGGGGGATACGCCGTTTTACATTTATCAGGCATTCAAAAAATGGGCGCAGGAAAACGAGGATTATTTCGAGATTAGGCAAACACTGCAACGAAACGTCGCGTTTTTCGGCGCCGCTTCCTATTCCTATAAGGGAAAATATATGATTAACGGCACTTTGCGCTATGACGGCTCCAACCGTACCGGTCGCGCCAGAAGTTCGCGATGGATGCCTGCATGGAATATATCGGGCGCCTGGAACGTGCACGAAGAAGATTTCTTCCAATCGCTGCAACCTGCTTTTTCGTATGCGAAACTGCGCCTTTCTTACAGTTTGACGGCTGATAAACCTCCTTTAAGCGTTACCAATTCGCTGCCGGTGATTCGTTCCGAAAATGTATGGAGGCGGACTATAGACGCGCGCGAAACGCAATTGTATCTGGCTGATATAGAGAACAGTGAATTGACTTACGAAAAGAAACACGAATTGAACATCGGCGTTGATCTGGGTTTCTTAGACAACCGCCTCAATCTTGTATTTGAATATTACAAACGCAATAACTTTGATTTGGTGGGAAATATTGCCGTGATGGGAATCGGCGGTTTCGTGGACAAACAGGCAAACGTCGCCAGCATGAAGTCGAGCGGTGTCGAATTGACCTTGACGACCAGAAATATCGCAACGCCGAAATTTGACTGGACGACGAATTTCACTTTTTCCAAATTGAGAACGGAAATTACGGATTTGGAGTCGAATGCCCGAATTTTAGACCTGATTACCGGCGACGGCTTCTCCCTGCAGGGCAATCCTCGCCGCGCGCTTTACTCCATTCCCTTTGTCGGACTGGACGAAGACGGGATTCCCGATTTCATTGTGAACGGCAATGGCGACATTGGCAAATATGTCTATTTCCAGGAAAGGGACGACATAGATTTCCTGAAATATGAAGGTTCTTCCGAGCCGACTTTGAGCGGAGGCTTCGGCAATCAGTTCAAGTATCGGAATGTCCGGTTGAACGTATTTTTCACGTATTCGTTTGGTAACAAATTGCGTCTGCAACCGGTATTCAGGGGTGTGTATTCGGACTTGAACTCCATGCCGAAAGAATTTAGAAATCGCTGGATTTTGCCCGGCGACGAGCAATTCACCAACATTCCCGTCATTTTGAGCGACCGCCAATACAGCGAAATTCCGGATATGCGTGCAGCGTACAGCGCTTACAATTATTCCGACGTGCGCATCGCCGACGGCGGATTTGTGCGTTTGAAGGAAATTTCCGTCAGTTACGATTTTCCGAAAAAATGGATTGCTTCGCTCAAATTCCAGAATTTGGCGTTGAAGTTGCAGGCTACAAACCTGTTCCTGCTGTACGCCGACCCGAAATTGAACGGCGCAGACCCCGAATTTTACCAGTCGGGCGGCGTTTCCTATCCGGTACCGAGACAGTTTACCGCAACATTACAATTAACCCTTTAATTTTGAACGTAATATGAAAAAATATTTGAAAAATATCAATTTGTTGCTGTCTGTTTTGTTGATTTTTGCGACCTCGTGCAATGACTATTTGGACGAAGCGCCCGACAATCGAACAGAATTGGACACCAAGGAAAAGATTTCCTCTTTCCTGATCAGCGGATATTCCACGTTTTTCTATCCGGTGTTTTCGGAAATGATGTCCGACAACGCCGACCACAAAACAACGCCTACTACATTGTCTTATTCCTTCAAATGGCAGGAAGACGCCTATCTCTGGGCGGATACGGAAGACGAACAGGGCAACGATTCCCCGAAAGATTTCTGGGTGGGAGCCTATCAGTCAATTGCCGCCGCCAATCAGGCGCTGGCTGCGATTGAACAACTGGGAAATCCGGCTGACTTGGCTCCGCAACGGGGAGAAGCGCTGTTGATACGGGCATATTATCATTTTTGTCTGATCAACATTTTTGCGCTCAATTATTCCGAACAGACAAGCGCCACCGATTTGGGACTTCCGTATGCAACCGCCGTCGAAACGACCGTCAATCCCACGTATGAAAGAGGCAATGTCGCGGATTTTTATGCGCAAATCGAAAGGGATTTGGAAGAAGGCTTGCCGCTGATTGACGATAACGCCTACACCGTTCCCAAGTATCATTTCAACCGGGCTGCCGCTCATGCGTTTGCGGCGCGGTTCTATTTGTTTTACCGGAAATACGACAAGGTGATTGAAAATGCCAACGCTGCATTAGGCAATGATTTAAGCCAGACGCTGCGCGATTTGACCATTTTCCCCACGCTTTCCACCGATATTCAAATCAGAGCCGGAGCGTACGTAAACCCGGCTCAGCGGGGCAATTTTCTGCTCCACGCGTTACATTCCCAAATGAGTACTTTGTTTGCAAACTATACAACAGGCAAACTGTATCAGCATTCCTACTTCATTGCGCTGAACGAGACCACGAGAAGCAGCGGTCCCTGGCGTCCATCCGGCGCTTTCACAGCCGGAGACTGGTATTTGCCGTCTTCGAGTTACGCCAGCAGCAACTATAACATCATCGCCAAAATTCCCTACGATTTTGAATACACGGACGTGGTTGCCGGCACCGGTTTTCAACATTCCACGTATGCCGCTTTTTATGGCGACGAAACGCTGTTGTGCCGCGCCGAAGCGTATATTTTGAAGGAACAGTACGATTTGGCGCTCAATGATTTGGCTGCCTGGTATTCCGGACATATCCGCAACGGTACGGTTTTGACGCGCGAAAGTCTGAATCAATACTACGACACGCTGGCTTATTATACGCCGGGCGCTCCGACGCCAAAAAAGGCTTTGAATCCCGAATTTCCGATCGTTTCCAGGGAACAGGAAAATTTCCTGCACTGCCTGTTGCATTTCAGGCGGATAGAGACCCTTCACGAAGGGCTTCGCTGGTTCGACGTGAAACGCTACGGCATCGTGATCTATCGCCGGGACGTCAGGATAGGAAACGGAGACGAACTGGAAGCGGTAACGGATTCGTTGACGGTGGACGACCCGCGGCGAGCCATGCAGTTGCCTGCGGATGTGATTAATGCGGGATTACGGGGTAATCCGAGATGATAATTAACGATAAAATTTTACAGAATATGAAAAATATATTAAAAACAGGACTTTTTCTTTTTTGCGCAGGCGTCATGCTGTTTTCCTGCAAGGAAGAAGAATTGGGACCTTCTCAAATTATAGACGGCAACCCGCCGGCCAATGCGTTTGACCAGTGGCTGTACGCGAATTATACGCAACCGTACAATATTGATTTTCAGTATAAATTGAGAGATATTGAAACAAATCTGGATTTCGATGTGGCGCCCGCGGATATTGATAAATCAATTGCGATGGCGAAACTGGTGAAATTTCTTTGGCTGGAAACAATGGCGGAAGTCGGCGGTCAGGATTTTGCGAAAGCATACGCTCCCAAGTCTATTTTGCTGGTAGGAAGCGGATTATACAGAACGACGTCCTACATTGTGGGATATGCCGAAGGCGGCTTGAAAATTGCTTTTTCGGATGTGAACAGCATGGATCTTGATAATATAACGATGGATTATTTATCCAGCCGATATCTGAAAACCGCTTTTCACGAAAATGCGCATATCCTGCATCAGACCAAGCAATATACGGCGGATTTTGCCAATTTGACGGCTACCACTTACATGGGCGACGATTGGCCCGTTGCCTATTCGCTGGATTCGGCTTACCGGCTGGGATATGTCAGCAATTATGCCAGCAGCGAACCGAACGAGGATTTTGCCGAAATTTTCGCCATTTATGTTACCGGAGGTCAGGAAAACTGGGATAATATCCTGGAAAGAGCCTCCCAATTCAACGGCGGTTCGCCTGCGTCCGGACGGTCTATCATCGAGCAAAAACTCGAAATCGTCCGAAATTACATGATGGGACAGTGGAACATTGACATGGACGAACTTCGCGGCGTCTTTGAAGCCAGAGGCGCGAGATTAGACGAACTGGATTTGAAAAATTTATAAAACGCATTGAGTATGAAAAAGATATTATATTTATTATTGTCCGTTCCCCTGTTCGCCATTGTTTCGTGCGACCGGGAAGAAGAGGATATTTTCAACGCCTCTACGGAAGCCAGAATGGCGGAAGCGATTGCCGGATTCAAATCCATATTGAGCGAAGGCACAGGCGAATGGCTCGTCAATTATTATCCCGAAGCCAATCATGCCATCGGCGGCTATGCCCTGTATTGCAAATTTGCGCCGGACGGTAGCGTTCAGGTGGCGTCGGAGGTTGAAACCAACGCGGAAGCGTTGGAATTGGCGTCTTCCACCTGGGAGATTGTTTCCTATCAGGGAGCGGTTCTTTCTTTCGATACGTATAATCCGGTGATGCACTATTTCAGCGAGCCGTATCAAAATGACGTTACCGGTCGGGGCGGCGATTACGAATTTGTGCTGATGCGGACGGCTCAGGCGCAGGATTCGGTCTATGTGAAAGGCGTGAAGGGCGGAAACCGGATGGTTTTCCAAAAAATTCCCGGCGGCATAAGCGGTATGGATTACCTGGCGCAAACGGCGCAACTGGCAAATGACATATCCTATGCCCGGAATTTCAGATTCATGCTGAACGGGGCGGAAATCGGAACGGCAACGTTTTCCACCGCTACGTCCAACAGTTTGAGAAACCGCAGTTTCACGCTGAATTATCCCGCCGGCGGAAAAGATACGACCCTTACATTATATTATACGTTCACTCCCACGGGTATAGACTTGTATGAAGCCGCTACGGTCAATGACGTTACGGTCAAATCCCTGACGTGGAATGACGCCGAAAAAACGTTTTCTTCCGCCGGTTTTGTATTGCTCAATACGGATGAAAAACCGGTTTTGTACGAAGACTTTTTGGGAAAATACACCATGTCCTATTCTACGGATTATGATGATCCGGAATTGACCGAAAGTCTGGAAGTCGAACTGGTACAGGACATTCCGGGCAGTACGTATTTTTTGAAGGGAATCCTGACGGAAGAAACGGTTGGAAATATCGTCGTGGAATACGAGCCGGGCGGCGGACTGTCGTTGCGCGGTCAGATACTCAGCACGTATGACAACGGCGATTTGCTGTGGTGGCTGCCTTTCTCGCAAGGCAACACGGTAAGCCGCACTACCACTTACGGATTGACCCTTTCGGGACTTGATCGGACGGACGGACAATTCAAGTTTTCGATGGTGGATAACGGCGCCTGGGCGAGCGTAATGGCAGGATTCATTATCAGACGATATACCCCCGCCCCCGACAATGCCAACGCCGGAAATATCAACGGTATAGACGGGCAACCCCGATATTACTATCTCACGTTTGAAAAAATACGGTAATTTGATTTAAATAATTGATAATGTGAGCCTCCGGGAGATAATATTTCCCGGAGGTTTTTTTTCAAAACGCCTTCAACTCCCGATAAAGCCGTTGTACGGGCAGCCCCATGACGTTGTAGAACGAGCCTTCGATGCCGCACACGCCGATGTAGCCGATCCATTCCTGAATGCCGTAGGCGCCTGCCTTGTCGAAAGGGCGGTATTTTTCGACGTAATAAACGATTTCCTCCTCGCCAAGTTCTTCAAAATCAACGATGGACGATACCGAAAACGCTTTCTGCCTGTCTTTTGCCGTCAGGACGACCGCCGTTATTACTTTGTGTTTTCGCCCGGAAAGTATTTTTAACATTTTAATGGCTTCCGATTCGTTGGCGGGTTTTTCAAGAATCTGATTGTCAATGATTACGACCGTATCGGCGGTAATGATCAATTCGTCGTCGCGCATACTTTGAATGTATGCATCTGCCTTCAAATGAGCCAGATAAGCGGGAATTTCCTCGACGGGCATTCCGGCGGGATGCGTTTCGTCAATTCCGTCAATCACGCGGATTTCAAAATCAATATCCAGCCCTTTCAGCAGTTCCCTGCGGCGGGGCGAATTGGAAGCCAGTACGATTTTGTAATTCATTTATACAAAGCGGTTTTCGTCCCAACCCAACTTGACCAAATCAATTTTTGCAGGGTCGGAAGTGCCGAGATGATAGCGCGTATCGGCGACGGCAATGTGTTTGGCGGGCGGATTCAGCGGCTTGTCCTCCTGAAAATAATCCTTGCGCTTTGCCTCGATGATTTTCAGTCCGACGGTATCAACGGCGACCGGGTCGAAACCCACCAGCAATCCGTTGTATTTCCACGAATATTCTTCCGTAAACGTGCTGGGCGCAATGTGGTGAAACTGAGGCGTAAACAGTACCAGAACATTCAGGCGCGTCTTGCCTTTCACCATCGGCAATTCTTGCAGACTGCCCAGCACCGAACACGAATCTGTATGATAATCAGACGGTTTATCGGAAAACATGATGTAATTCTTTATCAGTGAGCCGACTCCCGACCAGGCGTGCGTGCGCATCGGACGAATGTTTATCAGCGCCGTTGATTTCTGGAACACCGGATTCGATTTCACGCCCCTGTCATCCACGCCGACGTTGTCGGCGGCTATGCCCGCTTGCATTACGCGGTCTTTCAAAATGTCGTTCAATTCCACGGGCGTAGGCAATCCGTTCCATACGTTGGTCTTAATTCCCACAATATCAGACGGTTTTATAAATGTTTTCCAGCCGTCAACCGCCTTTTCCTTTCCCGTTAGCGTACAAATCGCTTCGTCAAGCATTGATTCACAGACTTTTGAATCAATGTTTCCGTTGACGTCGAACAGGTCTTTATTCCGAATCAGGACTACTTTGCTTTTTGCCGTTTCGCTGTTCGTCGCCCAAATGCTGACGGGACGGCTCAACAGCAGCGTGCTGCCGGCTGCAATTGCCGTGCGTTTCAATAATTCTCTGCGAGTTATCTTTTCCATGGTAAAATAAGTTTATTTTGTTAATACTGAGTTATATATGCTTTCAATTTGTGCTTCGTTCCTGCCCTCGAAAACGGCGTAGAGGCGCTTGCCTGCCGTCCAAGCCGAAAACCACGTGCCGTCTTCCAGTTGTAGGGTAGGGTGGGGAGATTTCTTTTCGGGAGCGAATTTTTCGGTCAGTTGTTGAAACGCTTTTTCCGTTTCGACAGAATCCTGATAATCAACGATTAATAAATAACACCTTTCGTCTGCATTTCCGTATTTGGCTAAAACGGCGTCCGTAGAATCATTGATATTCAGCAGATTATAATCCGCGATAAACAGATACGCATTTAGCCAGACATAATGATGGAAATACAGAAATCCCGCAGGCACGAGGTTTTTTTGCGGTAAAGCGCTGACAATTTCGGGGATGATTCCCTCATTTTCAATGGATTGATCAATGGTTTCAGCGATCAGTTGCATTGTTTTTTCGCTTTCCGCAGTGGCTTTTTGCGAGGTAACGAGCACGTAGTAACGGTCTTTCCAGAAAAGAATGAAATCCTTGAAACTTTGCGATCCTTGACCGTAGGTATATTCCTCTTTATCACGGCTTTGCGTATAAACGCCAAATGCATTTCCGGACGACGACATTTCATAAATCTCGACCGTAATTTGCGGCAACCCCTCGCCGTTGTACTTGCAGCCCGTCATCCCCTTCAAACCGTATGACAGATACAGTTCCGCGCCGCCATTGATATAGTCGAAAAGCGCCTCGCCCACGTAATCCATCGTGTCGGTTACGCGGTAATCGCCGATTTTTTCCGGTAAAAATTCCATCGCTTCAAATTTTTGATAAAAAATATTACAATATACTGAAAAACAGCATATTGTTATGACATATTTTAACATACCGAACCTCATACGTTCCAATTTATGGGGCAAATATATGAAAAAAAATTGGAATATTTTGAATTTTAATGTGAAAAATCGAAATTCTTGTGGGGGAACGGGAGAACGGGGGAACGGGAGCACGGGAGAAGGGGAGAACGGATAAACGGGAGAACGGAAGAACCACCCCGCCCTGCGGGCACCCCAGCTCCACAGCCCCCACAGGGGGAGGGGAATCCATCCGGCGTAATTCCCCTCTTTCGACGTAATTCCCCTCCTCGGAGGGGTGTCGCGTAGCGACGGGGTGGTTCCTCTCTTTTTCATCCGTTCTCCCGTTCACACTTTCTCCCCTTTACCCCTTTACCCGTTTTCACCCCCAATCGCTTCGCTTCATTGGGGGTTATTCATATTCATCTCCTTGCGGAGATGCTTCCGTGTGTCGGCATGTGCTGAAAGGACGGATCTTCATAACCGCAGTGTCAGCGACCTGAGGCGTTTCTTGCATTCCATAGGAATGCATCGCACGGTAGAAAGGTGGCACGAGCGCAGGACGCATTCCGTATGGAATGCGACCTATGTGTGGATTGCTTTTCTACCGAGCGATGCATCCCGCACGGGATGCGAACGTCCTGAAAGGACGAATTTTCATAACCCCCAATGAAGCAGGGCGATTGTGGGTATTTTCCGCCCGGATGAACGTCGGGTGTACCCGTAGGGGCGTATGGCATACGCCCTAATTTTTCATTTTTTTGTTGTAATTGTTGGGCGTATGCCATACGCCCCTACGGGTGCGGAAAATTGATGCAATGTAGGGGCGGACCTGCGTGTCTGCCCGTATGGTCTTATCCTGCAAATCTTGTAAATCCTGCAAATCTCGGTTCAAGACAATAATCCCGAAGGGATTGCATATTTATAGCCATGGGTGTTCCCGGTTTTGTACGACCCCTTCCGGGGTCGCACATGTACGCTGTAACATTTTTCTATAAATATATGACCGCTTCGCGGTCGGAGCGGTTCGTTTTTTTGGGGTAAACGGGAGAACGGATAAACGGACTTTGGTCTTCATTTTCAATTCTCAATTAAAGGAAATCCCCCCCCTGCTTCGCAGTACCCCTCCAAAGAGGGGAATCCATCCGGCGTAATTCCCCTCCCGGGAGGGGTGTCCGCAGGACGGGGTGGTTTCTCTCTTTCGCCCGTTTTTCCCTTCTATCGTTTATCCGTTTACCCGTTTTCACCCCCAATCGCGCTTCGCGCTTCATTGGGGGTATTTTCTGTCCGGATGAACGTCGGGTGTACCCGTAGGGGCGTATGGCATACGCCCCTATTTTTCATTTTTTTGTTGTAATTGTTGGGCGTATGGCATACGCCCCTACGGGTGCGGAAAATTGATTCAATGTAGGGGCAGACCTGCGTGTCTGCCCGTATTGCCCGTATGGTCTTATCCTGCAAATCCTAAAAATCCTGTAAATCCCGGTTCAGACATTGTTTTGGGCAGACACGCAGGTCTGCCCCTACGGGGGAAACGGTTTTCCACAAAAAAAAACAGGAAGAAAACTTTTACGTTTTCTTCCCGTATAAACCCGTTAGGAGCGATTTTTTTTAATTTTACATTTTTTTATTATTCTCTTACTTTATCCGAACCTTTTTCGTTTCAATCCTGCCTCCCTGCAGGGAAATTTTGACGATCAAAACTCCCCCGGGAAGGTTTTCGATTCTTGTTCCCGCGCCGTTCGCCCGTATGGAACGGATCAACTGCCCGGAGACATGATAGATTTCAACCGATTTCAGTTCGGTGTTGTCACTCTTCACGGTGAGGGACGAACCCTCGGTGTGAATCTTTACACCGTTACCGCTTTCGATGTGTTCGTTGGCGGTCTGGTCATCTTTGTACGTCGCTGTGATAGTCGCGTTCGCACTTCCCATTGTGTAGGTTGTACTTGCGCTGTCTATTTCGGCGACACCCGATACATTCCCCGTCCATTTATCAAAGACTTTGTTAGCCGGTGGCGTATTTGCCGAAATGTTTACGACCGTTCCCGGTGCGTAACTTCCGCTTCCCGTTCCGCTGTTTACGGTCAGGGTGTAGGTTGTTACCGGGGCGTCTTTGTAGGTCGCCGTAACCGTTGCATTCGCGCTTCCCATTGTATAGGTCGTGCTCGCATTGTTTACGTTCGCTATTCCTGCAATGTCTCCCGTCCATTTGTCAAAGACTTTTCCACTTGGCGGGGTGTTTGCCGAAATGTTTACGACCGTTCCCGGAGCGTAACTGCCGCTACCGCTGCCGCTATTTACGGTCAGGGTGTAGGTTGTTACCGGAGCGTCTTTGTAAGTCGCCGTAACCGTTGCGTTGTCGCTGCCCATTGTAAAGGTCGTGCTAGCATTGTTTACGTTGGCTATTCCTGCAATGTCTCCCGTCCATTGGTCAAAGACTTTTCCGCTTGGCGGGGTGTTTGCCGAAATGTTTACGACCGTTCCGGGTGCATAACTTCCACTTCCCGTACCGCTGTTGACGGTCAGGGTGTAGGTTGTTACCGGGGCGTCCTTGTAAGTCGCCGTAACCGTTGCGTTCGCGCTTCCCATTGTAAAGGTTGTACTTGCATTGTTTACGTTTGCTATTCCTGCAATGTCGCCCGTCCATTGGTCAAAGACCTTTCCGCTTGGCGGAGTGTTTGCCGAAATGTTTACGACCGTTCCCGGAGCGTAACTTCCGCTTCCCGTTCCGCTGTTTACGGTCAGGGTGTAGGTTGTTACCGGGGCGTCTTTGTAAGTAGCCGTAACCGTTGCATTCGCGCTTCCCATTGTATAGGTCGTGCTTGCATTGTTTACGTTTGCTATTCCTGCAATGTCGCCCGTCCATTTGTCAAA
>JAITMT010000448.1 GCA_031277235.1 Tannerella sp. | reverse complement strand
CATCCGTCCACCGAAGCGTAATCGACCATGCGGATATCGCCTTTTGTGGTGGGTACGATAAATTCCATGCGCGTAGCGGCTAACGTGGGATTGGTTTTGGCAATATTGACAACGCCGGCTGCGTCGGCAACAATGGTTACGGGATGATTGTATGCGTCATCGATTTTTTCGTCGCGCGCCAGTACGATCGGTCCCCGGATCACCGCCTGAAAGTAATTGCCTTTGGGATTGCTGCCATGCGGCGCATCGATGACGCGGCAAGTCATGTCAAATTCGATTTCAACCCAGTCGCCCGCCGTCCATTCACGGGTAAGCGAAGCATACTGTCCGGACGTTACCGCCTGTATTTCGCCATTGATTTTCAGCGAGGTCTTTTCGCTCCATCCGGGTATGCGGATACGCAAGGTGAACTTTTCCCTGCTTTTCGGATTGACGCGGATAACGACCTTTCCCGATAGCGGAAAATCGGAGTCGATATTCAATTGAAGCGGTTTTTTGGCAGGCGTCGTCATGTTGATTTCTCCGGCATTGTAGAGGTTCACCACCGGTCCGGCGGCGGAATTCATCACGGCAACATAGGGGATATACGCCAGTCCCATCGGACCGTTCAGGTTACAGCAGGTAACCGGCAGACCGTCGAAATTCCAGCCCCAGCCCTGATTCGTCACTTTCTCGCCGTTGAGCAGATTGACATAACTGAACCCGTCGCCGGAGGGTTTCATGGCGCCCAGCAAACCGTTGTAGATATATTTTTCGATGTCGTCAACGGCTTTTGAATCGCCGGTCAGCCGTAAAATCTGGCTGCAAAATTTCATCCAGGTAACGCCCGTACAGGTTTCCATCATCCGGGTGATGTCCGGGTTGGTCTGTTCCAAAGCGGTATTGTTCCAGGCTTCGCCCATCACGGACGGATGATAGGGCTGGTCGCCTCCGCCATTGCCGATGATGGTGATTTCCCCGGCGCGAATGTTGTTGTAGAGGTTGAGCGCCGTTTGTTTCCATTTTTCGTCGCCCGTCGCGCGGTAATATTCCACGAGACCTTCAAACAGGGAGGTCATTTCGTAGGCTTTGGGGTAATGTCCCGACATGTGGTAAGGCTCCACATTGTTGTAAGCCTGTTCAAAAACATTGTAATGCTTCGTTCCGCCTGCTTCCACAATGTAGGTGGCGAAATCGAGGTAACGCTTGTGTCCTGTCCATTTGTAGAGCCGCATAAAGGGTTCGAGCAGCGTGCTTGATTCGATATGGCAAGGCTCGTATCCAATGTTGGTCGCGCTCCATCCCAGATCGGTGATTTCCGTTTTAGGCGCTTTGCCTACCTGGTCAATGATGCAATCGGCGTGTCGAATAAGCGCTTTCAGCACCTTTGGGTCTTTATTGACCCACTCATAATATTCTTCCAGACCGAGCATCACATATTTGCGCTCCCACAGGTCGCCGCTGGGACCGTCGGGCTGCTTTTCAGGCTCCACACAACTGAAACTGCCATTGGATCGTTGCGTGGTAAGCAAATCATTGACAGTTGTTTCCATGATACGTTTCAATTCGGGGTCTTGGGTGTATCTGTAAAACATGCAGCCGGAGCGTACGGATTTACCCCACATTTCGCCCAATGCAAACTGCGGTCTTCCATTGCGGAAAAAATCGACAAATTTTTCGTAGGGTACTGCCCCTTTATTCCAGTTTTCCATGGATTTTTGAATGTCCTCTTCGAGATAACCCGACAGGTGGATGGAATTGGGCGGAAGCGGAATGAGTTGGTCTTTCACTTGCGCTGAAAGCGTTGACGCAGAAAATATCAACCATACGAGCGGAAATTTGATTAACTTTTTCATGAGATTTGATTTAAACTGTTATTTGATAAATTTTATATTTTTTTATATGACTGCCCAATGTTCGACCTAAAATCCCGAAGGAATTACATATTTATAGCAATGTATATACGTGTTTTTATTCGACCCCGTCGGGGTCGTACGGGTATTTTGCAACATGGGTCTATAAATATTTGACCGCCTTGCGGTCGGGGTTTGTTCCGGAATTTCACACATTTGGATGAATCCCGTCGGGATTATCGCCCGGTAGAAAACTATTCCCGTCAGGGAATATCGCCCGGTAGAAAATGTATCCCGTTGTAGGTTGCATTCCGTATGGAATGCAACACTTATGTGGATTGCCTTTCTACCGAGCGACGCATTCCTAACGGAATGCCGAATTTGGGTATAACATTGAGTATTCATTTCTTTTTCTTCATAACTTCAATTCCTCCGTCAGGTTTTCAATTTTCCGATACAAATTATCATCCAGTTTTGTTATCTTTTTCCCGGATTTTGCCAGTTCTATCAATTGATTTCCAATATCAACAAGCCGTTCCATGAGAGTTCCCTTCGCAGGCGAGTGCGTAACGCCTGTTTTTAATCCGTGATTTTTACCGGTAAAGTAATAACGCACTCCATCGGCTTTGACGACAATTTCGTCATCTTCACCCGGTTGGGGCGGAAATCTGGCTTGATCTACCGCTGTTTCAATAAGGGATTTTATGAGTTCAACGGATTCTTTGTCAATTTCAGTTTTATATTTGAATACTTTGATTTTATGGGAATTCTTATTGTACCAAACGTTTTTATCGCAAATATGGTATTTCAGATAATATTTGTTCTTATTTTCATCGTATTCAATATCCAGGACATTCTCCGGCGTGAATGCAGGCATAACCAGCAATCTTATTTCGGGAGCATCCGTTAATCCATTGAAAAGAATTTGGCGAACTTTTGAATGATATGCAGAGCCGTCAAAAATTCCATCCGATGGTTCCAAATGTTCGTTATTAATTTTTGCCATCTTGACTTGTGGTATTTCCCTCTTCTCCATTGAAACGTTAATCACCCGCTTGTTTCTCACAGGAATTTCTTGCGTATTCATGTCATAATATGAAAACTTCAAAACTGCATAAACCGGAACGTTGAATACGTATTTTCCGTTTATGTCTGTTATCGTGCCTGTTAATTCTCTCGCCACGACCGATACCCCGGGTAACGGTTTTCCATCTGCGGCGTCGGTTACAGTGCCGGAAACCTCAATTTCTTCGACAACTTGCTTTACGCTGCTTTTTATGGGCTGCTGACCATACGAAAACAGAGTTATCAGCCAGCCTATTA
>JAITMT010000424.1 GCA_031277235.1 Tannerella sp. | reverse complement strand
TACTGGATTTACATTGAGCGCCCGCCGATGCGCACCATGGGCGAAACGCGGCTGCTCTACTCGCTTTTCATCGCTTCGATCGGCTACGCCACCTACAAACGCTGGAAATACAAGTGGCTACTTTCCTATTCTGCTTTGTTAGCCTCTGTGTTTGTGATGATTAACCTCCTGAAACCGGAAATCCACTCCAAAAATCTGATGCCCGCGCTGCAAAGCATCTGGTTCGTTCCGCACGTAACTTCCTATATATTATCGTATTCCATGCTGGGCGCCGCCACGATTGCCGCATTTGTGCAACTTTATTTCATTTCAAAGAATAAATCATCTGACAATAAGATATTTAGATTCACGGATAACATCGTTTACGTAGGATTCGGATTCCTCCTGCTCGGCATGTTGATGGGCGCCATCTGGGCAAAAGAGGCGTGGGGACACTACTGGTCATGGGATCCGAAAGAGACGTGGGCATTCGTAACTGCCTCTGCCTATTTGGTTTACATCCACCTTCGACTGAACAAAACCGTTGCCGAAAAAATTGCCTTGTGGACATTGCCCGTATCATTTATCTTGCTGATGATCACGTGGATAGGCGTCAATTACCTTCCGGCGGCGCAAACCAGCGTTCACGTTTACGGGCAATGAAAAGCGGTCATCCCTGAATTTCGTGCATTGCCTTCATATCCAGTATTTTGCCTTTTTTTCCCGACAATTCTATAATGTTGTCGCGCGCCATTTCGGAAAAGGCTCTCGACAGCGAAGGGCGCTCAACACCAAAGTATTCAGCAAGTTCCGACACATTCCGCTCCAGTTCAAAATTGCTGTTTTTACTGCGTCGCAGGATATAGTACGCAATCTTCGCCTTGATGCTTCTTTGCGAAAAGATTTTCAGCCTTTCCGACAGAGTTTGCACCTGGTCAGCGTTATACGCTAAAAAACCGCGCATAAAACCGAAACATTTGCAGATTTGACTTTCAACTTCATTTTTTGCTATCAACATCAACTCGCAGTCAGTCACGGCGATAACATCAACCGGAAAATGATTGTCGTCTGCAAAAAGAAACGCGGAAGCCAACGGATGCGGCGCATTTACCAGTTCCACAGAGAGCGCCATCCCGGTTTCCGAAACGATCTCCGTCTTCACGGTTCCTTCCATCAACATGTACAAAAATGATACCTTATCTCCCTGATAAGCAATGTGTTCACCTTTTTTATAAGTACGGACGGAATGTTCTATCGAACAGGTTATTTTCGACAGATCTTCGGCGGATTTATGTCTGCAAAACGAGCAGAAAAAAAGTAAGTTTCGATCCATGGTTTGCGAATAATGGTTGCAAATTTAATAATTTTTATTAATTTTGTAGCCATTATGAGAAAAAAAAATTCTATATACCTGAAAATAGGCGGAATAATTTGTTTATTTCTGATGTGTTTTTCCTGTAAAAAAACTTCGGATGACCATAAGACCGATGTAGATACGGAATGGATTGAAAATGAGGAATATGTATATGCTTTTGGCATTCGTATAGACTCACTGGATTTGACCGATTTCGTGATAAAAACGGGTGAAAATCCTTCCAAAATTTTTACCGGCTTGGGATTTAAACAAAGCATGATTGACAGCCTCAACACGGCTTCCGAGAGCGTGTTAGACCCGCGCAAACTGCGGGCAGGAATGACCTACACCACCATCACTTCCCCCGACAGCGTCGCCGAAATCCAATATATTATTTTCGCGAAATCGCTGACCGACTTTTCAATTATTGATTTGACGGGCGACAGCATCCGCGCCTACGAATATTTCAAGGAGGTGCGACTGGGACGTAAATACCTCGAAGGCACGATTCATTCGTCGCTTTGGAACAATATCCGGCAAGCCGGCGGCGATCCGCTGCTGGCACTCGAAATTTCGGATATTCTGGCTTGGCAGATAGACTTTTTTGATGTGAAAGACGGTGATTCTTACCGGGTTCTATACGACGAGGCTTATATTGACGATACAACGGAACTGTATATTTCGTCCGTCGAAGGGCTTGTTTTTGTACACGCCGGGAAGGAATTTACGGCGATTCCTTTCCGGCAGGACAGTATCACGGAATATTACGATAGAGACGGTAACAATGTGAGGAAGAGTTTCTTAAAGGCGCCTTTGGATTATTTGCGCATCACTTCCAAATTCACGAATGCCCGTTACCATCCGGTTTTGAAACGTTACCGCCCGCATCATGGCGTTGATTACGCGGCTCCGGCGGGGACGCCCGTCAAAGCCATCGGCAGCGGTGTGATTATCGCCAAAGGCTACGAGAGTGGAGGTGGAGGTAATTATCTGAAAATCAAGCATAATGATGTTTATACGACTGTCTATATGCACCTGAGCCGCTTTGGAAAAGGAATCCGGCAAGGCACGCACGTCGAGCAGGGTACAGTCATCGGCTATGTCGGCTCAACGGGGCTTTCGACGGGTCCGCATCTGGATTTTCGCGTTTACAAGAATGGCAAACCCGTCAATCCGCTGACGATGGATTCTCCCTCCGGCGATCCGGTACAACCCGCTTTAAGAGACAGTTTTAACATGGTCAAACAGCAGGTTCTGGCGGAAATGGATAGTTTGAGAAATACTGAAAATCAGGCAGATACCTTGAATAGTATTGATTATTCTTTCAGGTAAAACTGAGAGGTCTAATTTGTTGGTATTCATAATATTACTCTCCTTTAATACATTTTTTTTGCTTTCTTGTTGAACTACTCGAATTTTTCAAGCAGTTGAATCTATCTGTAAATCAGCGCTTTGGTAGATTTCTTTCAAATGGTAAGTGATGGTATGACTTTCCACTCCGAACAGCTCAGCCATACGTTTCTGTGTCAGCCAAAAACTGCCGTCTTCGTACTGCACCTGAACGCTTACTTGCCCGTTTGGGGTGGTGTAAAAAATGATGCTGGATTCGGACATAATATCTTATTTTTTATGACTTTTCAATTTTTGATCTAAAATCCCGTTGGGGATTATCGCTCGGTAGAAAACAATCCCGCCCTTCAAAATTGTCTATCCCCTCTCCACCGTCCCATTAACCTTCAACTTTATAACTTCCACGCTCTCCAGACCGTCATTATCAACAATTTTTACGGCGATCGTGTGCAATCCGGCCTTGAGTTTGGCGGTTTGCTTGCCATCCTTGTCTATCATTACGTCGGCTTTGAAACCTTTCTCCGGATTGTAGTCGAAGTCCCAACTGTAGAACTCGATGCCTGCTTCGCTTTGCCCGGCTGCCGTAAATTCTATTTCGCGAATACCTTTTGCGTCCCGCGACAATTCGTTGATTTCTACCGTAATAGTCGGCTTCTTGGCTATCGGGACAATCTTATCTACCGTAACCAGTTCGATGATGATATTTTCCTTCAGTTTCAGGCGTGCAACCTCTTCCACCGCGCCTTTGCCAAACGAAAAGGCAATAATATGACCGACCGGCTTGCCGCTTTCCACATTTTTATCAAACAGTTTCTTGTCGCTGCGCTGAACGGCGGCAAAGAAGTTATCTATCACGTTTCGACCGATATTGTCGCTGCGTTTCACCTGAATGGGCGTATTGTCGGGCATTTTTCCGTCCAATCCGAAGTCGCCGCGCTGCTTTGCATTGCTCACGCCGCCAAACTGTTGCACGATCCAACTTTCAAATTCAAAGGCATTTGCGTAGCGCAACGTGTCGTAGTCGTATTTATGCAACTGAACGATAAACGGAGCGCTGAACAAATCGCGCTGTTTATCCAGACGCAATTCGGTAACTTTCACTGCCTGAACGGATTGGTCAATGCCGATCCATTTCCGGTTGAGTTTATCGGCAACGGCTACTGTCGTCCCTCCGCCGACAAAGGGGTCGAGAACGGTGTCGCCTTCGTTGCTTGCCATTTCGATAATGCGTTGCATTAATTTTTCAGGCTTTTGGGTAGGATAACCTATTTTTTCATTTGATGACTGAACATTGTTAATATCAACCCAATTATCATCTAATGGATTGCCTTCCTGTTCATCAAGGTATCGTTTTAGACGTGGCACAGCACCCGCTTTTGACTGTACAATCAGACCATTTTCATATGCCTCTTGCATTCGTTCTTTTGTCCATCTCCAAACACGGGTAACACCTAAAAATTCATAGGTCAGATTGGGGCGATCTTTATTGGGATTCGCTAAATTATCAAGTTGATAATGTCTTCCTGTTTCAGGCTCTACATATTTATAAAAATCTGAAATATATTTCTCAGAATGAGGTATATATTGACCATTAAATGTAAAGTTATCTGATTTAGTATAGTAAAAAATAGTGTCATTATTACGCGCTAAACGTGTAAACGCAAGTCCTTTTGCATTTGTTCTTTTCCAAATTATTTGATTCCGAAAATTATTGTTCCCGAAAGTCTTATCCAAAATTTCCACCCGGATATACGCATCTGCATGCCAGTCGCAATGCAAAAAGATACTCCCCGTCGGTTTCAAAATTCGATACATTTGTTCAACACGTTCTTTGAGCCACGCAATGTAATGGTCAATCCCGCCCGCCCAGCGGTCTTGAAAACTGCG
>JAITMT010000376.1 GCA_031277235.1 Tannerella sp. | reverse complement strand
CGGCAGCGGCGCAACCGTCTATCAGGAACTGTTCGGACGGACAACCAACAACAACGGTCTACTTTCGTTGCAGATAGGAAAAGGCGACCAGACCGTGAGCGGAAATCTGGCAACGGTTGACTGGTCGCAAGGACCCTATTATCTGCGCGTGCAGATTCGTACGGGCAATAACTCGACGATAGATTTGGGCAACGTCCAACTGCTCAGCGTTCCCTACGCCCTTTACGCCGAAAAAGCCAAAGCCCCCAACCTCGTGCTGAACGGCAACAAACTGGGCATTGAAGGCAGCAATACGACGGTTACCCTGCCGAGCGGCGGCTCCGGCAGCAGTCTATGGGAACAAAACGCGACCGACGGCGTCTTTACAAACGGCAAGGTCAGTTTCAAATCCGGATCATCCAGTTATTTTCAGGCGGATAATTTCCCCGGCTCGGGCGGTGGATTTGCTGCGTTGAATGAGAATGGGCAAATGAGAGCCGGTATAGGCTTTGGAGAAGTTGTCACATTTTCAGGCTCCGGACAGGAACTGGTACTCCTTTCCTCGCTCGTGAGCGCACCGAATAACGGAGGTGTCTGGATTTACGGAAGCGGGATAACGACTCCCAAGGCTGAACTCTATGCTGCACAATTCGGAAATACAAGCAGCAGTAAGGGAAGATTGATGTTAAGGGGCGGCGATAATCGCCTGAAAGCCGAAATAAACTCCAATGAAACCGTTGGTAATACGGGCTATATGTCTTTATACGGGGCAAATGAAATTGAAAATGTGTATATCGGTAATTTCGAATCGGCTCCCAATAATGGCGCGATTCAACTATATGACGATAACGGAATTCAAAGAGTAGATCTTTATTCTCAAAAGAGTAATACCGGCAGCAGGGGACGGTTGAATTTGATTGGTTCGGATAATGACATAAAAGCCATTCTGGGAATTGACGACGCTGTAAATTCCGGTTCTTTGAGTTTGTATGGAGCGAATGGAAGTGAAATCGTAGATATCGGTTCTTCGTCCGCCAATTCCAATACAGGCGCAATATTTATTAATAACACCAATGGGGATCATATGGCGGGGCTTAGCAGTTTGATCGGTTATCCTTCCAATCCCGCTTTTGGTTTATGGCTTAACGGTGTTCAGAAAGGCGGATTTTACGTTGGTACCGATGGCAAATCCATATTGGAGGTAGATAGACTGATTGTGGACGGCTATGTGCGCAGCGCGCCGGTTGATGTAAATACCGAATACACGTTGCGGAGCGGAACAGCCGGAAACACAGCCTGCTACGCATCTCAAAACGGGGATGAAATCACGTTGCGCGGAACGGCTTCCCTGCAGGACGGAACAGCCGTCATCGAACTGCCGCAGGAGGTTTCGGAGAAAATAGATCGGACGACGGCGACGGTTCAGGTTACGCCCCTGTCGGCTGAATCCAAAGGGCTCGCCGTTACGGACAAACAGGGAGAATCTTTCAAGGTGCAGGAATTGATGTCGGGCGCCGGCAGTTATGCGTTCGACTGGACGCTGACCGCCCGCGTGAAGACGGAGTTGCGAAGCGGTATGCAGCGTGTTGAAATGCCCGAAGTAGCGATACCGGCTGTCAGGGAAAAGGAGAAAGTTTTGGATAACATCGTTACAAAAAGCAAACCGGAAGCCTCCCAGCCCCAAAAGATGATAAATAACAGTTCTGCGGAATAAACCTTTATGGTTCTCTGTTTAAAAAAAGAATTGAATGCCCAAGCCCGTTTGCATCCTGTAGGGATGCTTCGCTCGATAGAAAGGTACGGAAACCCACAGGATGCATTCCGTACGGGATGCAATCAACCACGGAATATATTTTCTACCGAGCGATGCAATCCTGACGGATTGCAGGATTTGGATATTGGCATTGAGAATACAAATACAATATAAATTATAAAAAAGTATGAAACAAATGTTTACAATGAAAAAAGCAGCGTTGCTGCTACTGGGAAGCCTTGTTTTGGCTTCGTGCGGAGGCGGAAGTTCTCCGGAACTGTTACCCTTGGACAATGGGGAAACCTATGTGTACGTGAATAAAAAGGGAGAGATATTGACGCCCTCCGTGAATGTAAAAAAGACGTCCTTATTTCACGGAAAATACGCTCTGGTCGCCGTTGAATCGGAAGCCGGAAACGGGCAGGCGGTAAACCGCGTCGGAAAAAATTACTCCTGGGGTTATATGAATGCAAAAGGCGAAATGGCTATCCCTGCCGAATATTTTGTAGCGACCGTGTTTAGCGAAGGAATTGCCTGGGTAGTCAAAACCGACAGTTGCCCCGCAGCCATCAACGAGAGCGGCGAAACGCTGTTTACGCTGCCTGACGCTACGAAAGTTAAATGCTTTCGGGAAGGATTGGCAGCCTATTCCGTCGGTTCGGACGACGGAAAGGAATTATGGGGATTTGTGGACAAAAGGGGAAAGGTCGTTATTGAACCGAAATATCTTGAAATCAGCGACTTTTCAAACGGTTTGGCTTATGCGACAACTACCAATGAAACTTTTGGCTATATCAATCCGAAAGGTGAAATGGTAATCAACGAACAATTTAAAGTTGTCGGGAAATTTTATGATAATGGGTATGCTACCGTAGGACAATCCGAGAACAATTTCGGAATAATCAACCGTAAAGGTATCTATCAAATAAATCCCAAATACGCTTACCTCGTGTCCAACGGCAGAAGTTTTTTGGCAGAACAAAGCGACGGGAAAGTAGGTGTAATTGATGCAAACGATAAAATCCTTATTCCGTTTGATTTCCGGAATATCATGCCCTCTTTTTTAGATCATCCTTATACTGTCGCTTCGATGGACGGAAAGAAATGGGGAATCATTGATGCAAAAGGCAAATTTACCGCCAATCCCCAATTCGATACCATGTTGCCGTTTTTATATGGAATGTCGGTGACTGTTTCCGGTCGGCAAGTAGGTATTGTGGATGAACAGGGAAAATATATACTGAATCCCGGTTCTGATTACACCGATGTAACAGAGGACCTGGCTGTTTATGCCATGACAGGAGTATCGTCTTATTCGCAGGTTGAAACCGACCGCTTCGACACGGAAACCATTGTGGATAATCTGGCGCAGTTCACCAATCCGGGCGCCTTTCGCGGTATAGATAAAACGACTACCTACGGACAGGTGAAAACCATGTATCCCGACCTGTCGCCGGGCGGATATTATTCTTCCGCAAGCAGACAGTCTTTGGAGAAAATTTATCTTTCAAAGGATGTATATATCAACAGAACGATATTCGTTTTTCGCGATTCGCCAATCAAAACCGAGTATAACTATTATGACCATAAATATACGACTGCGGAAATGACGGATACACCGATTGCCTCCGTGGATTATGAACTGCGATTCGGAGCCGGTATGTCCGGGCGCAAAAAAGACTCGCTGATGGGAAAAATGATACAGAAACTCCAGCAACTCTATGGCGCCAAAAGCGGAACAAGCCCGTCGAAAGGCATGCGCCTGACGGCACAGGATCTGGTCATTGATTTGGATTTTTCCAATTCGTCGCAGACTGTGAAAGTAAAGTTTTTGGAGGAATGAAACACCAGTCAATTCAATAATCATCACTATTAAACATAATAATTATGGCAATCTTTTTTAACAAGGTAGAAAGAGCATTACCGACGGAACCTTCGGTGAAAAAATGGTACGCTTCGCTCAAGCGTGTAAGTATGGTAAAGGAAAAGGAAGTGGCCAAGTTGATAGCCGACGAAACCACCCTCAATCCCAAGGAAGCGGAAATGGCGCTCTCGCAACTGGAGAAAGTGCTGATCCGCGAACTGATGGCAGGCAACAGCGTGCAACTCGGCGACTGGGGCTCGTTCAACCTCACCTGCAACAGCACCGCCCACGACACGCGCGAACAGGTAACGGGAAGCAGTATCCGAAAACTCAACGTGCGCTTCACGGCGGGTCAAAACCTGAAGGACGCCCTGAAAAAGGCACAGTTCGTCCCCGCCGAAAGCATGACCGGCGTACAGGGCGGTAACAACCCCGAAAGCGGAGGCTCAACCCAATGACGGGACTTCGCGTTTTCGTTGACGGGACTTTGAAGTTTCGTTGACGGGACTTTGCGATTTCGTTGACGGGACTTCGACAAAACAAAGTCCCGTCAACGAAAGAATGAAGTCCCGATGCCGGAAAAAAGGTTTCGTTTTCCCTCTTTGAAGGCAGGGCTGTTAAGTTCTGTGAAAGTATTGTTCTTTTGCTCCTTTGGGAGCAATATATTGGTAGAAAAGAGATTGAATCAATCCCCGGCGTGCCATAGGTACGCGATTTTCACCCGGATTGTTCATATCGCGTACCTACGGCACACAAAACGGGTGGAACGCTGCATTTCTACCAATATTCTGTCCCTAAC
>JAITMT010000382.1 GCA_031277235.1 Tannerella sp. | reverse complement strand
GGTGTGCAATTTGAAGCCGCGTTGTCGAGAAAAGCAGGCGCAATCAATCTCCAAAACCGGACGGAAGCATGGGAATTTCTTTACGACAACAGCGATAAGAAGCTGAAATCGGGGATGTTTGCCAATTGCACGGTCAGTTTTCAGAGGAGCGCTCCCTCGTTTGTGGTTCCCGTGACAGCCATTGTGACGACGCAGGAGAAGCGTTTCGTAATCCGTCTATCGGACGGACAGGCTGAATGGGTGGATATCCGCACAGGTATCACCCTGTCGGACGCCATCGAGATATTCGGCAATCTTTCCGAAGGGGATATCCTGGTGCAGCGGGGGAATGACGAGATACAACCGGGAAAACGGCTTGTGGCGAAATGATAGCCATCCTCTAACTCCCTAAAAGGGGCAGGGCTGTCAAGTTCTAAAAAAAATTTGGTATTACTTGTTGCATTCCGTCAGGGATACATTTCTAACGGAATGCAAAATGATGCCAATTTATTAAGAACTTGACCGTAGAGAAATATGGGACCACTTAGGCGCTTCGTGGTAATTAACCGTTTTCTTTCTTTTTGTAGATATAAAACCCTGCTTCCGAAGGATGGTCTTCTATCCAATCGTTTTTGTCTTCCTTCAATAACATTTTGATTATCAGAAAGTCGCCGCCAGCCATTATTGTAAATAAAATACCAAATACGAGCAATGGAAAATTTCCAATACAAATGGCTACGATTGAAGGGATTATGCCCAGAAAAATAGCCGGCATTACACAAGCAATGATGTAATGTTTCACGGTTAAAGGCTCTTTGCAATGACAATACGGTGCAAGCGCTTTCCACATGATACCGAATTTAATGGATTTCCAACCGTTTTTTGCATACATCACAAAAAAAATTCCATGGATGAGTTCATGAATAACAGCTCCTATAAGAAATGCAAGAATGAAAATCCACAAACCGCCGTGCTCCTTAAATGATTGATACTCCTGCGATGAAAAAAAATCACCCCAGACCAGCCGGTAAGGCAACCCGAAAATCAAGACAGTAGGAACAAACAGGATTAAAACAAAAATATTTGCCCATACCGGATTAATCGTCCGCTTTTCTTTGGTGTAATCTTCCGGATTTAATGTTTCCATACTATTTTATTTTATTGATTGATAATGTTTTACTCAAAATCAAAAGATTATAATATCTCGATCGTTACCGAAATCACATCGCCGGCTTGTTTGCCGATTTTTTTTCGAATGTCTTTGAGAATTCCGATGATGTAGCAAATGCTGCCGTCGGAATTTTTCACGCCCATATTGACGATGCTGCCGTCGTAAGGCTCGCCGTCGAACGTGGCGTGCACTTTGGCGCGTCCCTTGCCGGTTTCCTTTTTCAAATCGTAGGGAAAAGCGACGTAAGCGCCGTCTATATCGGAGACTTTCCGTATTTCTGCTTCAAATTGAAACGTTTTAGCGGACATGTTTGTTACTGTTTAGGTGGTTCATATACCCAATCTTTCGCCCGTCCCAGCGGTGGTTCGCCGGTTTCCGTCGGCAAAAACTTGTCCACTTCGGGCAGTTCGATGGGCAAATCCTTTTCAGCCACGGGGTAGGGCATTCCGTCTTTGTAATATATCGGGAATGGCTCGCCCCAGTAGCGCTGGCGGCTGAAAATAGCGTCGCGCAGGCGGTAATTGATTTTCACCTTGCCGAGATTGTTGTCCGCGACGTATTTTTTCGTTTTTTCGATAGCCTCTTTTACGGATAATCCATTGAGAACGAGAGGAAGAAGTCCCTCCCCGACCCTCCCCTCAAGGGAGGGAGTTTGTTCTCCCCCTTTGGGGGAGTTAGAGGGGGCTGGACTGTTCATCATCGTTCCTTCCTTCGCGTCAAAACTTTCTTCGCTCACGTCTGCGCCCTCAATCAGCGGAATGATGGGCAGGTTGAAATGCTTGGCGAAAGCGTAGTCGCGGCTGTCGTGGGCGGGAACTGCCATAATGGCGCCTGTACCATAACCGGCTAATACATAATCGCTTATCCATATGGGAATTTTCTCCCGGCTAACCGGATTTATGGCGTAAGAGCCTGAAAATACGCCAGTTACTTTCCGGTCGGCGATACGTTCGCGCTCGGTGCGACGTTTCACCTGTTCGATGTAGGCGTCCACTTCGGCTTTTTGTTCGGGCGTCGTCAACTCTGCAACGTACTCGCTTTCAGGGGCTAATACCATGAAGGTTACGCCGTAGATGGTGTCGGCTCTTGTGGTGAAAACGGTCATGCACCTCTCCCCCTGCCCCTCTTCACAGGAGAGGGGGATAGTAACCGTATCGCGTTTTGATGGAGTTTTATCTAAATAATCCTTGATTTTTTTGATGACTTCGCCGACATTATTCAACACTTCATCATTTGTAAAACGGATCACTTCAAATCCCAGTTCATTCAATAAATGCGTGCGCTGTTCATCTCTTTCTTTCATTTCAGGCGTTAAATGGACGTCGCCGTCGACTTCTATAATTACCTGTTTCTCAAGATTTATAAAATCGGCAATAAATCCATTTATAACATGTTGCCGACGAATCTTGTATCCTGTTTTTTTTGCTCTTACGTTTTCCCAAAGTATATTTTCGGCTTCGGTCTGCTTTGAACGATACTCTTTTGCCATATTGCTCAAAAGTTCCCAATTTCTTTTATTGGTAGTTTTTGTAAACCAGCCGTATCCGTTTGGGTTGTCGTCCAACGCTGTTCCCCTCTCTTGTGGAGAGGGGTTAGTGGAGAGGTTAAATCTCATTTCCGCCCCTTCCGACCGTCCTATCCAGTTTCGTTGCGTCTCTTTCAGGGAGTCGCTCCAGTCAATTGTTTCCAAACCGTCGAGTAGGCGTTGGGCATAGGCAGAAACACGTAAACTCCACTGTTTCATTTTTTTCTGTACCACCGGATAGCCGCCGCGAATAGACATGCCGTCCTGCACTTCGTCGTTGGCGAGCACTGTTCCCAGGGCTTCGCACCAGTTTACGGTCGTTTCGGCTAAGTAGGCGATGCGGTAATTCATCAGCGTTTCCTGCTGTTCTTTTTCGTCAAAAGAATTCCATTCATCTGCCGTGAAATGCAGTTCCTCGGTTTGGGCTATGTCCAAGTCTTTATTTCCCTGTTTTTCAAAATATTCAATCAATTCCGAAATCGGTCGCGCCTGTTTTGCCTGATTGCAATAATAGGAGTTAAACATCAGAATAAAAGCCCATTGCGTCCATTTGTAATAGTCGGCGTCGCAGGTGTGGACTTCGCGGTCCCAATCGAAGCAGAAACCGATTTTATCCAACTGTTCA
Source organism: Tannerella sp. (assembly GCA_031277235.1). Taxonomy (GTDB): domain Bacteria; phylum Bacteroidota; class Bacteroidia; order Bacteroidales; family Tannerellaceae; genus Tannerella. The sequence goes on along the minus strand of JAITMT010000382.1, from coordinate 1,774 downwards.
CGGTAACGGGCAATGTTCCGGTCGGTCGTGATGGCGGGATGCTGCCCGGTCTGGATGGCATACTGTTCGGCAGGCAGTCCGTAGGCGTCGTAGCCCATCGGATGAAGCACGTTGAAGCCTTGCAAACGCTTGTAGCGCGCGTAAATATCTCCGGCGATGTAGCCGAGCGGATGCCCCACGTGCAAGCCCGCGCCCGAAGGATACGGAAACATGTCCAACACATAATATTTAGGCTTATCATGTTCTATTTCAACGTGATAGGTTTTATCGTCCTTCCATTTTTGCTGCCATTTGGCTTCGATTGCTTTGAAATTGTAGTCCATATTTTGTTCAATAAAAAATTGATTTTTGCTCTTTTAATCCGCAAAGGTACGATTTTTTTGCACATCATAAACTTTGTTTCTGTCAGATTTTAAGGGAAGCATTAAAATTGAACAATTCAGTCCATCGCAAATTCAAATTTTACGGATGGAATTTGTCTCCTTGGGGGACGCTATTGAAACAGAAACCCGATCGTAAAAGATAGCCGGTTGAAATTCAGCTGACGTTCATACGTTTGAGAAGCATAACCTTCCGCCTTGCTTCCCAGTCGTTGATACCAGTAACCCAGCGTGAACAGGAAATCGGCGCGCTCCGACATCGGAATCTTGAAGCCTATTTCCGGATTGAACATTCCGCCGCCAATGTTTTTGATGTTTTCGTTGTAGCCGTAATTCCAGAAATCTTTGTTATTCCGGGCAAAAGAATATCCGCCCTTGAGCGCCAGAACGGGACTCAGGGCGCCTTTCAAAAATGTATATCTAAAATCGGCAAAAACCGGAAAGTGAGCGTATGGCGTGGGAGTCATTCCGACGCCCAAACCCATGGAAAAATGTTCGCTGAAACGGTAACCGCTGATGTTTACGACCGAAGGAATCATCGCCGACTGTTCGGGAGCGCCCGATTCCGTTTCACCGATGAGAAGCGCAAGCCCGTTTACCCGTTCTCCCGTTTTGCCGTTCATCCGGTCTGGAAATACCCCCAATCGCCCTGCTTCATTGGGGGTTATGCAAATTCGTCCTTTCAGGACGTTCGCATCCCGTTAGGGATGTATCGCCCGGTAGAAAAGCAATCCACACATAGGTCGCATTCCGTACGGAATGCGTCCTGCGCTCGTGCCACCTTTCTACCGGGCGATGCATTCCTATGGAATGCAGGAAACGCCGCAGGTCGCTGACACTGCGGTTATGAAGGTCCGTCCTTTCAGCACGTGCCGACACATGGAAGCGTCTCCGCAAGGAGATGAACATGAATAATCCCCAATGAAGCGTAGCGATTGGGGGTCGAAAAAAGAAAGAAAGAAGCCCCACCCCAACCCTCCCAAGGGAGAGAACTGCGACGCGGAACAATTTTCAAATCATCAAATTTTTCTTAAAAACAAAAAAAATCTCATTTTTTTTGTTTTTAAGAAAAAAGCCCCTATCTTTGCCTTGAAATTTGCAAACATATTTTTTAGAATTTGAATAAAAAATGATGACAAAACAGCAATATATTGATTATTGGATAGATACTTCCGAAAATGATTGGATAACGGTAGAAGCATTGTTTGTGACAAAGCGTTATTCCCATTGTTTGTTTTGGGCGCATTTGGTTTTGGAAAAGTTGGCAAAAGCACATTGGGTAAAAAATCACGAAGACGATGTTCCTCCGAAAGTTCACAATATAGTGTGGCTTTTGGAAGAATCAAAAGTGAAATTATCGTCCGAAGATATGAAGTTTTTGGACGATTTCAACC
>JAITMT010000245.1 GCA_031277235.1 Tannerella sp. | reverse complement strand
TCTTCCGGCGATTGAAAGCGTAAAGCATTGTAAATAAAACGCATACGCTTGGGATTTTCTTCCAGCACCGCCACTTCGTGATCAAAACTCAACAAATCGCAGAAAAATGAACCCATCTTTCCCGCTCCCAAAATCAATATTTTCATAACATTCTTTCTTTAATTTGAAGATTTGAAAATTTGAAGATTTGAAAATTAATATTCGAATCTTCAAATTTTCGAATAATCCAACTACACTCTAAAAACTAAACTCTATTTATTGTATTCAATCATCTGTAAACGAACAGATTCCTCATGTATGGCACTCAAAATTTTCTTCACAAATTCGGGATTCAAATCCATCGCTATGCCGGCTTTACTGCGTTTGTCCAAAATCTCGTCAAAGCGCACCGTTTGCAGAATCGGCATGTTGTGTTCCTTCTTGTAGATACCGATTTCGTGCGAAATACGCATGCGTTTGGCGAGCAGTTCGAGCAATCCTTCGTCAATATCGTCAATCTGATGGCGCAATTTGCTGATACTTTCCGTGGACTGTTTTTCATCTCTGATAACCAGCATATTTACCACGAAATCAAGCACATCCGGCGTTATTTGCTGGGCGGCGTCGCTCAACGCCTTGTCCGGCTCGCAGTGCGATTCTATGATCAAACCGTCGAAATTCAAGTCCATCGCCTGCTGTGAAATCGGCGCGATCAATTCCCTTTTCCCGCCGATATGGCTGGGATCGCATATAATCGTCAAATTGGGATAGCGGCGACGCAATTCAATCGGAATATGCCACAGCGGCTTGTTGCGGTACATATTTTTGTCATACGCACTGAAACCTCTGTGTATCACTCCGATGCGACGCAATCCGGCGCCATAAATACGCTCCACTGCGCCAATCCACAATTCCAAATCAGGATTCACGGGATTTTTGATCAGAACCGGCAAGTCGGCGCCTCGCAGTGCATCGGCGATTTCCTGCATGGCAAAAGGGTTTGCCGAAGTCCGCGCCCCGATCCATAAAACGTCAATACCCGCTTTCAGGGCTTCAAAAACGTGGTCGCGCGTCGCAACTTCGGTTGCCACAGACATGCCGAGTTCCTGCTTCACCCGCTTGAGCCACGGCAAACCTGCCGAGCCGACTCCTTCAAATCCTCCCGGCTTGGTACGCGGTTTCCATAATCCTGCGCGGAATATCTTTATTCCTTTGGACAGCAACTGTTTGGCTGTCGTCATCACTTGTTCTTCCGTCTCGGCGCTGCACGGTCCTGCAATAATCAACGGACGTTCATTCTCCGTTCCCGGCAGCGTAATAGGTTGTAAATCTAACTTTTCCATACTTTTATCTATTTTTAATTATTAACTATTTTTTTGGGGTAAACGGGAACACGGAAGAACGGGAAAAATATATCTTCGGATACCGTTCATACGTTTACCCGTTCACCCGTTTATCCTTTGAACTCTCTTTTCCGCTTCCCTCAACATTCTCTCATCGCAACACAATGATATTCTGACATATCGCTCGCCGGCGCTACCGAAAATGGATCCGGGCGTGATGAAAACATTACATTCGTATAACACGCTGTCAGCCAGCGATTCACTGTTTTTTTCCGTATCGGGAATCTTGCCCCACAGAAATAAACCGACCTGATTTTCATCATACGTACAGCCCAAAGCCTGCATAATTTCTCCCGCCAAAACGCGCCGTTGCAGATAGACCGCATTATTTCCGTCGTACCATTCTCTTCCGGCTTTAAGCGATTCAACTACAGCCGATTGCATCGGTTTGAACTGTCCCGAATCAACATTGCTTTTCACGCGCAAAATCCATTCGATAAACTGCGCATTGGAGACGCACATCGCCATACGCCAGCCCGGCATGTTGTGCGATTTGCTCATTGAATTGAGTTCTATACAGATATCTCTCGCACCTTCGACCGTTAAAATACTGATGGGATGTTCATTCAGAATAAAACAGTAGGGATTGTCATTGCAAATCACGATGTTATGACGTCTGCCAAACGCAACCAGTTTCTCATACAGTTCGATACTTGCATTCGCGCCGGTCGGCATGTTGGGATAGTTCGTCCACATCAGTTTAACGGGCGTTTTTCCGCTCTTTTTCCGTTCTTCCACCGTTTTTTCCAGCGCTTCAAAATCGGGACGCCAGCCGTTTTCTTCCTTCAATTCATAAAAAACAACATCCGCGCCAACCAACTTGCTGACAGACAGATACGTCGGATAGCCGGGATTAGGCACCAGCACGCCGTCGCCCTCATTCAAGAAAGCCATCGAAATATGCAAAATACCCTCTTTCGAGCCTATCAGCGGCTGAATCTCCGTTTTGAAATCCAGCGACACGCCAAACCATTTTTCGTACCAGTCGGCAAACCCTTTTCGCAATTCGGGAATGCCCACATACGACTGATAACCATGCACATCGTCTTTCCGAACCTCCGTGCAAAAAACCTCAATCGCCTCCTTGGAGGGCGGCAAATCCGGGCTTCCGATGCCGAGATTAATCACGTTTTTACCGGCGGCATTCATGGACGCCACTTCCTTCAATTTCCTTGAAAAATAATATTCCTCGACCTTGCCGATTCTGGCGGCAGGCTGAATATCAAACACTTTGCTTTCCTTCTCCATATTCTCCCAGAATTTTTAAGTCTCTTGTCAACGGCATTATCGCGTCCAAAGCCTGTTTGTAGCGCGTATAATCGGCAAAATTCAAATCCACATAAAACATGTATTCCCACTCTCTGCCGATGATGGGCAACGACTGGATTTTCGATAGATTCATATCGTAGAATGACAAGATAGTCAATATTTTAGACAGACTTCCCGGCGTATGCGGCGTTGCAAAAACGATGGACGACTTGCTTTTCCCGACGCCGCTAAGCAGTCCGTCAGCGTTCCACGCATCCGCAAGCACCAGAAAGCGCGTGAAATTGTGCTTGTTCGTCTCGATTCCTTCCGCAAGTACTTCTAAACCAAACAGTTCCGCCGCATATTTACTGCATATCGCCGCCTGCCCCTGCAACTGATTTTCGGCAATCCATCGGGCGCTCAACGCCGTATCTTCGCTCTCCACAATCCGTACATTTTTCAGAGTATCCAGATATTCAAAGCACTGCATCAAAGCAATCGGATGGGAATTAACGTCCGTAATCTGCTCGATCTTCGTACCGGGCAGGGCGGCAAGCGTGTGCGAAATACGCAGTTTGTACTCGCCCGTAATGACACAACCGCTTTGGCGAATCAGTTCGTAATTGGGCAACAGACTGCCTGCAATCGTGTTTTCAATCGCCATCAATCCGACGACCGATGCATCCGCATGGATATGCTGAATGATTTCCTTGAATGTACTGCAAGGGATTATCTCAACATCTTCCCTATCAAAATATTGGCGCGAGGCAATATCGTGATACGAACCGGCAATTCCCTGAATAGCAACTTTTTTCATATTCTTTTTACTTTTTAATTTCCCTCAAAAAAAATCCCGCCCTTTGTTGAGGCAGGATTTTCTATTAACAATTTAAAACTTAAACTATACATATCAAAATTCCTGCCTTCACCGGTTAAAGTAAAAGTAAAAATAAAAATATGTACCAAACAAACCTTTCATTTTTTATCTTATTTCGGCGGCAAAGGTAAAGACTTTTTTTGTATTTGCAAACAAATTTTCATATTTTTTTATCTTTTTCTGAAAATTATCGGGAATTACTGGCTTTTTTGCATGGCGCCGGGTATTTTGGGCGCTGCCGTCAATTTTTCCGTTTTCAGCGGATGCACGTATTCTTCCGCGGGAATCAGTGAAATGCCCTGCTGTTTGAGGTTTGCAGGTAAAAGATCGTCAATGTTCTTTGCTATTTTGTTCAGCAAACTGTTATACAGCGCGGACGAAGGAACAAAACTGCCGTTTACATTCGCTTTGCCGAAACGTTCATTGCCCGTGTTTGTGCGCAACCATCCGGCTTGCGGCATCCCGATATTGCTCTCTATCAGGTTATTTACCAGCACAATGCTTGAAGCCGGAATATTGGAGGATGGCGATATCAGCGGATTCGTGCCTGACGTTCTGTAATTCAGCACCGTGTTGTGGCTCAGATACAAAGCATTTACGGGCCATTTGTTGTTGTATTCTTCGGTGAAGGCAACGATGGCGGTATTGGGACTGTTGACAGACTGCTGGATGACGTTTCCCACCACCACGGCTATGCCGCCCGACGGGAAATCCAACTCGTAACTTGCTTCAGATTCGGCATCATTTTCATCGGTAACGCGGTTGTACCGGACGATACTCAGCCGGGCGCGACTTTTCAGCAACTGTCCATCCTTTGCATGGTGAAAATAACTGCCCGTAACAATCACCTTATCAATTGTTCCCACATATAAATTATGCGAATAGCCGTCGCCGTAACCGCTATAGGCAAATTCGCAGTTTCTAACCGTTAAGGTCGTTTCGGGTAAGTTACCGGTTAAAATTCCCATTTCATTGTGCAGGAAACGGCAGTTTACCACCGTCAAGTCGCCCGATGCAAATCTTATTCCGGCGCCATTCCGGTCTGGGACGGTTGAATTTTGAAAAGTGAAGCCTTCGACTTTCACCCTGCCTTTACTGGCGATTTCCCAAATCCCTTTCCCGCCAAAACTTTTGCCGGCGGCGTCCAGAATGACTTCTCCGCCAACGGCGCGGATGTGGATTTCGTTTTGCGTCCACTGTGCCACGTCGCCCGAATAGGTGCCCGCTTCTATCTCGATCAAAGTGCTGTCTTTGGCGGCTGCGGCGACGGCGGCAATGGTTTTGTACGTTCCGTTCCTGTTTACCCTGAGGGTATGCGTGTAGGAGATTTCTGTTCCGGTTCCGGTCTCGGTCTCGGTTCCGGTCTCGGTTTTGGTTCCCGGCTCTGTTCCGGGTTCTTCCGGCGAACGGATGATTGGTTCCGTACCGCAAGCGGATAGAATTAAAACTGCGCTTAAAAGCGTGGAAAAGCAGATGCTTTTGCTGTGATTGAAGATTGAAATGTTCATAGTTATAGACTTTTAAATAAATTTGATGTCATTTTATTGTAATGCCTGATGCCGGATTCTTTTCCACTGCCTTTGACGGCACAATATTGCACCTCCTTCGCGGGGTACTTCGTATGGCAACATATAGACCAATACATGAAATTTTTGGCCGATCTCAACAGTCCCGTTTTCCATGGCTGGTTGCAACTGTAATAAATTATGGTATATGCCCGGCATAACTGTTACTTTTTCTCGTTTTCAGTCTTTTTACAACTCGTAAAAACATGCAAAAATACAATAAATTCTTTTCTCCACAATACTTTATCGAAATTATTTATATCCGGATGATAATTTTACCTTATTTTTGCCTTGTCCCTCCTCAGTACCGCTTGCATCTGCTGACATTTTCATTGCGTCAGGCTCAAAATTTTCTTCTCCAATTCATCCCCTCTCAAGTCTTTGGCTATGATATTGCCTTCGGGGTCAATCAAAAAAGTGGTCGGATAACGTTCTATTTCATACGCCTTTGCGATTTCGTCCGATAAAATTTGAGGCCATGTGATGTCATGCAACTCAATCGCATTTTGGAGCCGGTCGGGAGCGCTGCGAACGGCGATTCCAACGATCTCGAATTTGGAGCGGTCTGTTTTGTCATATAAATCTTTAAGATGAGGCAATTCTTTTATGCAAGGGTTGCACCAGACACCCCAGAAATCAAGCAAGACATATTTCCCCCGCAAACTCTCCAGTGAAATGGTTTCCCTTGTCGTAAATTCTTTTGCCTGAAACATTTTTTTCTGCGGGGGCTCCTTTTGAACTTTTGACAAATCCACTTTTTCCAAATCAAGCGTGAACTTTTGCGTGTTCACGCCTAAAATTTGATAGATTTCATCCCGGATTTCAATGTAATCGTTCTCTTTGTATATGTCTTCCTCCTTCACTTTTTCTCTAACGCTACTCTTTAGAAAAAAACAGGCAGAAATGAATTACTGGATTTTGTAATATCATATTATTTCTAATGCCTAATTTGGGTTAAACATAGAATATCTTTCCTGTGGATATTATGAATATCCATTAATAATATCCTCAAAAACGGTTTTTTAGAACAGTTACTGTTACCATTTATTTAATTTTTTCGTGAATACTAATATATTTTTCTAACAAAAATTTAACATTTCCGCCACAACCCCCAAAAGACAAAATTGGTATTTCATCTATCATATTTTTCAAAGTGGGTAATTGTTGTGTACGGTAGTCAAATATTTTTTCAGAAATTGAATTTATTGTCGTTTCTGAATATATTGTTGTTAATGTTTTTACTTTCGGCTCTTTCAACCAAAACCAATGGCAAGAAAGTCCTGTAGCCTCATCTACGATAATATTTCCGCTGTAATCAATATGTATTCCACCTATAACACTTGGGCAAATTGGAATTTCATATTCAAAGTTAGTTTGTAATTCTATCTCGCTTTTTATGATTTGTAATTCTTC
>JAITMT010000214.1 GCA_031277235.1 Tannerella sp. | reverse complement strand
AAAGTAGTTGCCAAACTTGCCGCCGAAGGTATCCAAAAAAGCGACCTCTCACGCGAAGAATTTCTGAAACATGCCTGGGACTGGACGCACAAACACGGCGGAATCATCCTCGAACAGTTGAAAAAACTCGGTTGCTCGTGCGATTGGGACAGAACTTGTTTCACCATGGACGAAAAACGCTCGGAATCAGTGATTAAGGTGTTTTGCGATTTATACGATAAAGGCAAAATCTACCGCGGCGTGCGCATGGTGAATTGGGATCCGCAGGCATTAACGGCGTTGAGCGACGAGGAAGTGATACATAGGGAACAGCAAGGGAAATTGTACTACCTCAGATATATAGTAGCCCCCCCAAGCCCCCCCAAAGGGGGGGATGTAGCCCCTCCTAACCTCTCCGAAGGGGAGGAACTTTCCCCTCCTTCGGAGGGGTTAGGGGAGGCTAAATACGGTTATTTCACGGCAAATCCTGTTAATTATGGATTGTTGAAAGAGTTTGCACAGAATATGCGCCGGTTTTCGACGGAAGCGGAAAGCGCACTTTGGGAGATGTTACGCAGAAAAAATCTTGACGTAAGATTTAGAAAACAGCATATTATAAGCGATTTTATTGTTGATTTTGTTTGTTTGAAAAAAAAATTAATCATTGAAGTTGATGGCGATTACCATAATGAACCTAATGCTGCCGAATACGACAAAATAAGAACACAGATATTAAATGATTTGGGTTTCAATGTGATAAGATTTTCCAATGAAGAAGTTCTAGGAAACTCTGATAATGTATTGGAACGTATCAAAACTGCACTTATCCAAACATCCCCCCCTTTGGGGGGGCTTGGGGGGGCTACTTCGGGGGCAGGGGGGGGCTTCTGCATCGTCGCCACAACCCGCCCCGAAACCATCATGGGCGACACGGCAATGTGCATCAACCCCAACAATCCGAAAACGGCATGGTTAAAAGGGAAACGGGTCATCGTCCCCCTCGTCAACCGCGAAATCCCCGTGATTGAGGACGAATACGTTGACATGGAGTTTGGTACGGGTTGCCTCAAGGTTACGCCTGCGCACGACATCAACGACTACATGCTCGGCGAAAAATACAATTTGCCTGCGATTGACATTTTCAACGATAACGGCACGCTAAACGAAAACGGCGCCATGTACGCCGGAATGGACCGTTTCGAGTGTCGCAAAAAGATTGAAAAAGACCTGGAAGAAGCGGGACTTTTGGAGAAAATCGAACCGTACACCAACAAAGTCGGCTTTTCCGAACGCACTGGCGTTGCCATCGAACCGAAACTTTCGATGCAATGGTGGCTGAAAATGGAAGACCTTGCCAAACCTGCGCTGGACGCTGTGGAAGAGGATATTATCAAGTTTGTACCCGACAAGTTCAAAAATATTTACCGGCACTGGATGGAAAACATCAAGGATTGGAACATCAGTCGCCAACTGTGGTGGGGACACCGGATTCCGGCTTATTACGTGGAAGTACCGGCTGATAATCAACAGACTGAATAAAACATGGAAAAGTTGCCAAACATCAATTTGTCGCTCTCGAAAGACCACAATCCCAACTATCTCTGCACGGTCGTGAAGATTGAGGCGCTGAGGAAGCATCCGAATGCCGATCGCCTGCAACTGGCGGAGGTTTTCGGCACCGACGTCATTGTGGACGACTCCGTGCAAATTGGTGATATCATGCTGCATTTCCCGATAGAATGCTGCATCAATGCGGGTTTTCTGCTGACCAACATGCTTTACCGCGAAAAAATCCTTTGTGAAAAACTGAAGGTTGAAAACGTCAGAAAGTCAGGCTTTTTTGAAGAAAAGGGGCGCGTAAAGGCGACACGGCTTCGCGGACTTGTTTCCAACGGCTTTTTGATGCCCATCGCCTCGCTGGAAAAAAACTACAATAAAAGCATTGATAATGTTGAAGTTGGCGCCCGTTTCGACACGGTAAACGATATTCTGTTTGTCTGGAAATATGAAAAGCCTGTCGAGCGGATGAGCGGCGGAAAAGCGCGCCGGAGAAAGAGAAATGTCTCCGAACTTTTCATTGGCGGACAGTGGCGATTTCATTACGATACCGAAAAATATGAAAATAACTTTATGGAAATCAATGATTTATTGCCGCGAGCAAACACGATCATCATTTCGCAAAAACTGCATGGCACGTCCATTTGTCTGGGAAATATTTTGGTAAAAAAGAGTAAATACAAGTTTATCAATTGGTTATACAAAATTTTCACGAAATCCGACGCCGAATACCGCGACGTATGGAGTAGTCGAACGGTTATCAAAACGCCTGTGTATAAGACCAATAACCGGAAATTTTACGAAGACGATATTTGGGATACCGTTTATGATCAGTGTTTTAAGAATAAAATTCCGAAAGGCATGTCCATCTATGCGGAAATAGTCGGTTATGCGCAAAGCGGCGGTTTCATTCAGCCGGGTTTCGATTATGGATGCGTACAGCCTGAAAACGGTGAGTATAAACCGGTTGCGAACTATAAAGTCTATGTTTACCGCATCACCGAAACCGACGCGCAAGGCAATGTAACGGAGTTTCCGCTTCCGGATTTGGACCGTAAATTGAAAGAATCGGGATTGGACAATATGGAAATTATTCCGATTCTGAAAACCTTTTCCACAGCAGAAATCACCGGCAGGGAAGCGAAAAAAATCATCCCTTCCGAGCGGTTTGAAAACGGAAAACCGGCTGAAAATCTGTTTCACTGGATTAAGGAAGATTCTGATAATCTGTTTAATATGGAGAAAAACAGTCGCCTGTGCCGGAATAAAGTGCCGGAAGAAGGCGTGGTGGTGCGGATTGACCACCGGGCATGGAAAATCAAGTGCAATAATTTTTATGTATGGGAAAGCAAAGATTTGGACAGCCGGGAAACAAACGGTACAGATATAATTGATAATTAATAAAATAGATATATGTCAAACTCAAATAACCCCAAAAATTACGGTTTCGTGGTAGCGGCAAGCGAGGAAGAAGCAAGAGCAAAAGTCATCGCCCAATATCCTGAATTAAAGGATGTTCCGTTCAATTTACGGCAGGACGCGGATTGTCTCGACACATGGTTTTCGTCATGGCTGTGGCCTATTTCCGTATTTGACGGGATAAACAACCCTGATAACAAGGAGATTAACTATTATTATCCAACGAATGATTTGGTTACGGGACCCGATATTATTTTTTTCTGGGTGGCGCGAATGATTATGTCGGGCTACGAATATCGCAAGGAAAAATGTTTTAAAAACGTTTATTTTACGGGCATTGTGCGCGACAAATTGGGGCGGAAAATGTCGAAACAACTCGGCAATTCACCCGATCCGCTTGAATTGATTGCCAAATACGGCGCTGATGGTGTGCGCATGGGCTTATTGCTTACCGCCCCTGCCGGAAACGATTTGCCGTTTGACGAGGCGCTGTGCGAGCAGGGACGCAATTTTAACAACAAGATTTGGAACTCGTTACGCTTGGTGAAAGGCTGGCAAGTGGATACGACCATCGAAACGTCGCGCGAAAACCGCCTGGCAGTCAATTGGTTTAATGCCTTGCGAAAACAAACCGTAGCCGAAACCGACGATTTATTTGCCAAATATCGCATTTCAGAGGCTTTAATGCTGATTTATAAACTTTTTTGGGACGAATTTTCTTCCTGGTATCTGGAAATCATCAAACCCGAATACGGGAAACCCATTGATATTGAGACCTATAACAATACCGTTTTTCTGTTTGAAGAATTGCTGAAACTGTTGCATCCGTTCATGCCGTTTATTACGGAAGAACTGTATCACGCGCTTTCGGACAGGGAGGAAAGCATCATGTTTGCACAGATAGAAAAACAGGAAAAAACCGTTGAAAATCAAAGAATTATAGATGATTTTGAAAGGACAAAAGAAATCATCACCAACATCCGCAACATTCGCGCCCTGAAAAATATTTCGCCGAAAGAAACATTGAATTTACAAATCTCAGGCGAACACAAAGCTGAATTTGACGGAATAATAAAGAAATTGGCAAATGTAGAAATCGCAAATGTAACCGAAAAATCTGCTGGTGCAGTTTCCTTTATGGTCAGTACAACGGAATACGCTGTTCCGCTCGGCAATTTGATAAACGTGGAAGAAGAAATTGCCAAACTCGAAACCGAACTCAACTATCTGGCAGGATTTTTGAAGTCGGTAAACGCCAAGTTGTCGAACGAGAAATTTGTAGCCAATGCGAAACCGGAAATCGTTGAAAACGAGCGAAAAAAACAGGCAGACGCCGAAACAAAAATGGCAACAATCAAAGAAAATATCCAACAACTAAAATCATAAAACGATGACAGACAGAAGAAATTTTTTCAAGCAAAGTATTGCAGGAGTGGCTTTATTGGGGGTTTCTCCGTTGATGGCGGCAACCGGCGCCGACGTCCTGAAACCGAAAAAACAGCCGGCTGCGAACCCGTTCCAACTCGCAATGGCAGGCTATACGTTTGTGAATTTCGATTTGGAAACGACACTGAAAACGCTGAAACGCCTTGATGTTCATTATCTTTGCATCAAGGATTTCCACTTGCCGTTGGACGCCGACGAGGAAAAAATCAAGGCTTTTCACGCGAAATGCGCTGAATATGAAGTTACAGGCTATGCTGTAGGACCCATCTACATGAAAAGCGAGGCGGAAATTGACCGGGCTTTTGCGTATGCGAAACGGGTAGGCGTGAAATTAATCGTGGGAGTCCCTGATTATGAGTTGCTTCCCTACGTGGATAAAAAAGTGAAGGAATATGATTTTCACTATGCGATCCATCTGCACGGACCTGATATTCAGACTTATCCCGACGCTACGGACGTTTGGGAACACACCAAAGAATTGGACAGTCGCATCGGCATGTGTCTCGACATCGGGCACGATTTGCGCAACGGCTGCGATCCTGTGGCTGATTTGAAAAAGTATCATACGCGTGTGTTCGACATACACATCAAGGACGTAACCGACTCAACCAAAGCGGGTCACGCCATCGAACTCGGTCGCGGCAAGATTGATTTTCCCGCTTTCGTAAAAATGCTGCGCAAAGTGAATTACACGGGCAAGTGCAGTCTTGAATACGAAAAAGACATGAAGGATCCGTTCCTGGGAATCGCCGAATCCATCGGCTATTTCAGGGCGATTTGCGATTATACCTGATTGTTATGAAGAAGATTGTCAGGCAGATAGCAGGGATATTGGACGTACACGCAGGTGCGCCCCTACCGATTTTTGCGATTCTTTTGTTTTTCATGTCTTTGGCTTCCTGCCGCTCCTACAAAACGTTTGATATACAGACTTATAAGCCTGCGGCGATTACTTTTCCGCGCCATGCGAATACGTTGCTGATTGTCAATAATGTGGGACAACAGCCTGACAGTGTGGGACATAGAATAGAAGGATATATCAACAAGGATATTCGTATTTCGGCGGACAGCACGGCGTATGATTTGTGTTTTTCGCTGGGACGGGCTATTGCGGAATCGCCTGTTTTTGCGGACGTTAGGATGTGTGAAGATACAATACGCACGGATTCGGCATTTTATGAACTCAATATTTTTTCAAAGGACGACGTCCGGCGAATGTGCAGGGATTACGGCGTGGATGCGATGATTTCGCTGGACAGGCTGATTTTCAATACGAAACTGACGCGCAACATCGCCGAATACGGATTTTACAGCGGCAGCGGCATGGAAATCGAGGCGTTGGGCGAGTTGCGGGTATATTGGAGAGACCAAAACGAGGGGTATTCCGTTCCGTTTCGCGATTCCCTGTTTTGGTACGATGACGCGGGGATTGTGTTCTCGCAGGAAATGATGTTTTCGCCCGAAGACGTTCAGGATGCAATGCGTTATCTGTCAAGCTATTTGGGAGAAAAATTGCAGAACAATTTTGTACCGTACTGGGAGAGCGAAGGTCGCTGGTATTATACGAGCATATCGTCGGAGTGGAAGCAGGGAAGCGTTTTTGCCGCATCGGAGAAGTGGGACAGGGCGATTGCCGTGTGGGAACCGCTACTGGCAAAAACGACGAACAAAAACAAGCAGGGACGCCTCTATTCCAATCTTGCGCTGTGCAACGAGATGACGGGCAATTTTGAAAAAGCGGTCGAATATGCCGAAAAATCCGTCCGCCTCCTCAACGACGCGCTGGGCGAAGACAACAGTTTTTCCAAATTGCAGAAACTGTATCTCGACGTCCTGAAAAAACGTGTCGCAGACGAAGAAATTTTGGAGCAGCAACTTCGGGAGAAGTAACTCATTTATACTAATTACCTCATTATCATGTGATTAATAAGATCATTATCTCCGTCCGTTATTTTTCTACCGGGGTTGTTTTGTAGAAAAATGAGGTTTTTCTATTTCCCCAAAAGAATGGATAATTTTTTACTCAAACCCCACATATTTTACACCCCGCCCTTCGGGATTATTGTCTGATCTGAACCATGATTTCAACGATTTTTGCGATTTGCCGGATAAAACCATAAAGGGCAGACACACAGGTCTGCACCTACATTTCATCGTTTCGTACGCGCTCCCAAACCATTGTCTGAACCGTGAATTTCCCGCTTTTCGGATTTGAAGATTTATTCCGGTCATCTTGTAAATCCTGTTGAAATCATGGTTCAGACATTCGGTAAAAATGAGGTTTCGATATTGTTATCAGTTGTCTATTTCATGCAGTTTAACCCACTTTTTCTCGCTTTGAGAAGATTCTACGACCGTCCGGATAAACTGCATTCCGCGCACGCCTTCTTCAACGGACGGAAAATCAAGATATTCCGGTTCGGGCTGTATGCCTTCCATGCGACATTGCAGCGTGAGGGCAAAATTGCGGTAGATATTGGCGAATGCTTCGATGTAGCCTTCGGGATGTCCTCCCGGCGTGCGCGAATTGTGCGCGGCAATTGCCGAGACGTAGCCGTTGGATGTACGGACAATTTCATTCGGTTCGTCGTTCCATTTGATAATCAGCGTATTGGGTTCTTCCTGACGCCATTCCAAACCTCCCTTTTCGCCATATACGCGAATAAAAAGATTATTTTCTTCCCCTACGGCAATTTGCGAAGCGCACAACATTCCGCGTGCGCCGCCTTCGTAGCGCAACATTGCCACGCCGTCGTCGTCGAGCAGGCGTCCCGGTACAAACGAGTTGAGTTCCGAGCATAACTCCGTGGTTTTCAGTCCGGTGATATACTCCGCCAAATTGAAACAATGCGTGCCGATGTCGCCCATGCAACCTGCAATCCCCGACCTGTTCGGGTCAACGCGCCAGCCGGCTTGCTTGTTGTCGGCTTCCGCAACACTCTCCGCCAGCCAACCCTGCGGATATTCGACATAAATTCTGCGGATTTTACCGAAATCGCCGCGGGCAACACGCATACGCGCTTCCTTGACCATCGGATAGCCAGTGTAAGTGTGCGTCAGCGCGAAGACAAGTCCGGTCTCTTCGACTTTCCTTTTGAGCCTCCAAGCCTCGTCGAGCGTAAAAGTCATCGGTTTGTCGAGAACGACGTGAAAACCGTGTTCAAGCGCCAGAAACGCCGGCTCGAAATGCACGTGATTGGGCGTAACAATCGCCACGAAATCCATGCGTTCGCCTTCGGGCAACAGCGCTTCCTGCTCCATCATTTCGCGATATGTTCTGTAAATACGGTCATCGGGCAGATAAAGTTCGCGACCTCTTTCGAGCGATTTTTCGTACTGCGAACTGAAACTTCCGCATACGAGTTCTATCTGTCCATCCAAGTTGGCGGCAATGCGATGCACCGCGCCGATAAAGGAACCGGGACCTCCGCCGACCATTCCCATTTTGATTTTTCTTCTCATGTGTAAAAACTTTAAGGGTTAAAAAATTTTCGCAAAGATAATTGATTTTTGGGAATCGGTTGCCGTGCATGATAAAAATTATACGAAACTTGAAAAAATTATTCCATCCGGGGAGACAATTGATGAAAAAATGAAAGAAATATGTTGTAAATATTTTTGTTAATTTTTAAGAAAAATAGTATATTTTCGTTAAAGTAAAAGGTTTTATACCGCCGCTATTGAAATTTTCGCTATTTTTGCCCGAAAAATATTATAAATAACAGATGAACCATGAATTTATTTGACCAAATTAGCAACGACATCAAGACTGCGATGTTGGCGAAGGACAAAGTGAAACTGGAAGCGCTTCGCAATGTGAAGAAATTTTTCCTGGAAGCAAAAACGGCTCCGGGCGCAAACGACACGCTGTCAGACGAAGACGCATTGAAAATCATTCAAAAATTAGTGAAACAGGGCAAAGATTCGGCGCAGATTTA
>JAITMT010000126.1 GCA_031277235.1 Tannerella sp. | reverse complement strand
GAGAAAATCTGCAAAAGTCTTGACTGCCCGCTTGGGCAAATGAACATTCAGCACTTCGCAGACGGCGAGTTTAGCGTGTCGTACGAAGAAAGTATCCGCGGGAAAAATGTGTTTCTCGTGCAATCCACTTTTCCAAGTTCCGACAATCTGATGGAACTGCTGTTGATGATGGACGCTGCCAAACGGGCGTCGGCAAATTCCATCGTGGCGGTGATTCCCTATTTCGGCTGGGCGCGCCAGGATCGCAAGGACAAGCCGCGCGTCTCCATCGGCGCAAAACTGATTGCGGACTTGTTGGGCGTGGCAGGTCTCAACCGGTTGATTACAATGGATTTGCACGCCGATCAGATACAGGGATTTTTCAATGTTCCCGTTGACCATTTGTACGCTTCGTCCGTTTTTCTGGAATATATCCGGGCGAATCTTCCGATGGATAATCTGATCATGGCAACCCCCGACGTGGGCGGTTCAAAACGCGCCAGCAGTTATGCCAAATTTCTCAGGGTACCGATGGTGATATGCCACAAAACGCGCCAGCAAGCCAATGAAGTGGCTGACATGCGCATCATCGGAGACGTCGAGGACAGGGACGTGCTTCTGGTGGACGATATTGTGGATACGGCAGGCACCATCACGAAAGCCGCCGATTTGATGATTGCCAACGGCGCCCGTTCGGTACGCGCCATGGTCAGTCACGCCGTAATGTCCGATCCCGCCACCCGGCGAGTCCAGGATTCGGCGCTGAAAGAAATGATTTTCACCGATTCCATACCGTACAACAAACCGTGCGACAAAGTGACGGTCGTTTCCGTAGCCGACATCTTCGCCGAAGCCGTCCGCCGCGTCTGCAACAATGAATCCATCAGTTCGCTTTATACGATAAAATAATTATAGCGTTATGAATCAGGAAATTTTAGAAAAAATAACGGCTCTTAAACGCCAAATCATACCCAACGACCGGCTCATCCTGTTCGGCTCGCAAGCGCGCGGCGACGCACGGGAAGACAGCGATTGGGATTTGCTGATGGTGCTTGATAAAGAGAAAATCACTTATGACGATTCGAATGATTACGCTTATCCCTTTTATCTCTTGGGAATTGACTACAACACTTATTTGAGTGTGAAACTGTATTCGAACAAAGAATGGGAAAGGAAAAGAATTACGCCTTTTTATAAAAATGTGAATAGGGATGGGATTTTTATAAATTGACAATGATGGGATTGACAGAAGACGAAATCAAGGCATTAATTACCGTAAAAACAGAGCGTGCGCATGAAACAGTGAATGAAGTACCTGTTCATATTCAAAATGGATTTTACCGGACAGCCGCCAATCGTTTATATTATGCCTGTTACTATATGGTCAGTGCATTGTTATTGAAAAACGGATTTGAAACGCAAACCCACAAAGGGATTATTACAATTTTTTCCTTACATTTCATTAAGACAGGAATAATTAGCCAACAGGAAGGTAAGTTGTTTCGGGATTTGTTTGAATTTCGACAGGCGGGAGATTATGATGAATTAAAAGATGTAAGCAAAGAAGACGTAGAATCCCGTTTGGAACCTGCCCGGCAATTTATTTCCACCATTGAAAAACTGATAACAATGTGACATTTTCCCCCGCAACTACCGCACCACCGCTTCATGCTTCGCCACAAATTCGGGGTCAATAACTACGCCCATACCGGGTCCCGTCGGCGCTTTCATCTTTCCGTTTTCCACTTTGGGAGGGGCGGTGGGACATTCGTAAACCACATTCGTGTCGAAACTCTTAAATTCGTGATGCGGGTCGGCATTGGGTAGCGCCGACACAAAAACGGCGTTGTACAAAAATCCCAATCCGCCGCCCGACATGTGCGGAACGCAGGTTTTTCCAAAAATCTGCGCCATGAGAGCGACTTTCATCGAACGGATAAAACCGCCAAAATAGTACGTGTCGGGCTGAACAATATCTATTCCGTCATGCGCCAGCAGCCACCGGAAATTGTAAAAACCCTGATCCTGTTCGCCATTGGCAATGGGAATCGTCAGTTCGTCGGAGAGTTTTTTAATATCTTCAAAATAATTGAACATGACAGGCTCCTCAAAATACGCATAGTTGTTTTCTTCCAGCATCCTGCCTATTCTTATGGCGTCCGCAACATCGTAATAACCGTTGGCGTCGGCATACAGCGCCATGTTTTTGCCGTAAAATTCCCGCACCATCGGAATCAGTTTTTCGGATTTTCCGGGTATTCCCCGATAATGAATATCCCGATTACCTCCCCACATGAATCCAACCTTGATTTTCAGCGCATTAACATCGTATCGCGCCACTTCTTCCCTGATGCGCGCAAAATGTTCTTCCAGCGGCAATTCCCGAAATTCGGTCGCCATATAAAGTCCCACATACGGATTGTGTATTTCTCCAATCAGTTGTGCCACAGGTTTTCCGGCAATTTTCCCCAGCATGTCCAGAATGGCAAATTCGATGGTTGCCAGCGGAAGACCGAGCGCCATGCCCTCCAGCCGATAGTTCAGGTTATAGCGTATGACGGTTTCAAGCATGAGGTCTAACTCCCTGGCATCCTGACCGATAAAAAACGAACGCAATCTCCGCGTAAAAATCGGGGCAAAGACAACGATGTCGGGATGAGCCACCGAAAGACCTTCCGCTCCGTCTTTGGAACGGACGCGGCACAAATAACTGTTGTTGTACTGCAACAGTTCGAGCGATTCGATCATGACCGGCTCGGGGAAGAGTTTCTTTTTCAAAACCGGCTGTTTCAGTACATGATCCAGTTGGTCGAAACGGGATTTGAGTTCATCCTCCGAAAAGGAAGATTTGCTGCCGGACGCGCGAAAAGACATGAGCGGCAAGCCGGAAAGAGCCATTCCGCCGGCTACGGCAGAGGTGATGAATTGACGGCGATTGGTTGTTTTCATGCGTATATTATTAAAAGAAACAGAGGCAAAGATATGAAAAAATCTTCAACCGGCAAAATAGGATAGCATAACTGCATCAAAATATTGTGAAAAATGTTGCCGGCAGACTGAATAATGTACCGTTGGACACGGTTTTCTACCAATAGAAAAGTCATGTTTTGATGCGGTTATGCTGAAAAAGACCAAAATTGTATACGGAAAGAAAATTTTTATTACCTTTGTAATTTCAAATTGAATAATTTATAAAATTTGTTTTCATGAAATTATTTGAAGAATACCGTATTAGAAATCTTTCGCTCAGAAACAGAATCGTGATGCCGCCCATGTGCATGTTTTCGGCGGAAAACGGGCTTGCCAACCAAAAACATTTTGTGCATTACGCAGCGCGGGCTGCCGGCGGAGTTGGTTTAATCATTGTTGAAGCGACAGCCGTCTCTCCCGAAGGGCGTATCGAACCGTCCGATCTGGGAATCTGGAACGATGCGCAGAGAGACAGTTTTCAGCCGTTAATCGAAATGTGCCATCAATACGGCGCTAAAATGGCTTTGCAAATTGCCCATGCGGGACGCAAGGGTTTTGACAGGGCTAACATCGTAGCGCCCAGTCCTTTGGCTTTTAGCAGCGATTACGGCGTTCCGCACGAATTGACGAAACAGGAAATCCTGCAAAAGGTTGATGACTTCAAAGCGGCGGCTCGGCGGGCAGTTCAGGCGGGCTTTGACGTGATAGAAGTCCATGCTGCGCACGGCTATCTGGTTCACGAGTTTTTGTCGCCGCTCACCAACAGGCGTACGGACGAGTTTGGCGGTTCGCTCGAAAATCGTGTCAAGTTTCTGAAACTCATTCTCGAAGGTATCCGGGAAGTCCTTCCTGCCGATGTGCCGGTGCAAATTCGCGTTTCGGCGTCCGACTATGCGGAAGGCGGCATTGACGTCCATGAAATGATTGAAATCATCAATCAGGTAAAAGATCGGATAGACCTCGTACATGTGAGTTCGGGTGGATTGACGGAAAATCCCGTCAAGGCGTATCCCGGCTATCAGGTGGAATTTTCGAGAATTATCAGGGAACAGTGCGGCATGCCGACCATCGCAGTCGGCTTGATAGACAGTCCTGCCCTTGCCGAAGAAATTCTTGAAAACAACCGCGCCGACCTTGTAGCGCTCGGACGTGCCCTGTTGAGAAATCCGTACTGGGTTTTGAACGCTGCGCACGCGAACAAAACAGATCGGTTTATTCCCAAAATGTACGAGCGGGGATTTAGAGGATTTTGATATTGTCTGTCAGTCGGTTAAGGTGGGTCATGTTGTCGAAATGACGCTTGACCCCTTAGTGATTTGCCTGGGATTCGAACCCAGGACCCCATCCTTAAAAGGGATGTGCTCTACCTGCTGAGCTAGCAAATCTCCGTGAAAATTTTTACAAATGCGGGCGCAAAGGTAAGGATTATTTTTTTGAATCCAAACTTTTGGTGCGATTATTTTCAAAAAAATCGAAAAAACCGCCTCTGCTCCCTTCCACAGGCTTTTACATTTCAAATCTCATTTTCACTTAACTTTAAGAACAAAACGACCTCTGTAACGTGAAAATGTTTTCCCCATGCCGGAAGTATCCCGCGGATTGTTGACCTTCCTATTTTTTGATTGGCAGATAAAATTTAATGTATTGATATTCAGGAAACTGTATTTTTTTTGAAAAAATCTTTTGTTTTTTAATGCAGCCTCTTAAAAATATCAATTATCTTTGTGGAAATTTTTTTAACCTTTGGAGTTTTACGCATGGGAACAATTAACCTCAAACAACATAATTATGGCACGTAAAGTAACATTGTATTCACTTCAATTCGGCGATTTGTCGCTGGAGGAAATTTGCCGGAAGGCAAAATCGTGGGGCTACGACGGTTTGGAACTCGGTATTCCCAATCACGTGGACGTCCGTCAGACCGACCCCGCCTACTATCAAAACATTCTCGATACCCTGAAAAGGTACGACTTGAGTCTGTTTACCATCTCGACGCACCTCATCGGACAGGCGGCTTGCGACATGATAGATATCCGTCACAAGGAAATTTTGCCCGATTACATCTGGGGCGACGGCAATCCCGACGGCGTGCATCAGCGCGTGGCGGAAAATCTTGTTCAAACGGCTCATGCCGCCAAAGCGCTCGGCGTGGATACCGTTATCGGCTTCACAGGCAGCCCGATATGGCATCTGCTGTATTCGTTTCCGCCGGTTTCTCAAAAGATGATTGACTACGGCTATGCGGAATTTGCCCGTTTCTTCCGTCCGATTCTGCACGAGTATCATAAATTGGGTATCCGTTATGCGCTCGAAGTGCACCCCACGGAAATCGCTTTCGACACGGTTACGGCGGAACGCGCTTTGAAAGCGGTTGATCATCATCCCGCTTTCGGCTTCAATTTCGATCCCAGCCATTTTGGCTATCAAGGCGTTGATTATATTGATTTTATCCGCAGATTTCCCGACCGGATTTTCCGTGTGCACATGAAAGATGTGTACTGGAGCGATACGCCCACGCCCGCAGGTGTTTTCGGCGGCTACGTAACGTTCGGAGACCCGCGTCGCTACTGGAATTTCCGCAGCATGGGACGGGGTAAAATCAATTTTGAGGAAATCATCCGGGCGCTCAATTCGGCAAATTATCAGGGTCCGCTTTCGGTGGAATGGGAAGATAGCGCGATGGATCGCGAACACGGTGCGCGCGAATCGTGCGAATTTGTAAAACGGATTGATTTTCAGCCGTCTGCTGTTGCCTTTGATGCGAATTTCGGAAAATGAATTTCACCTCACCCCCTGCCCCTGTCCACAGGAGAGGGGGAAGCGGGAGGCGACAAGTCTCTCTCCGGTGATGGAGTTGTCAAGTTCTTTGAAATGTCCCTTTAGGGACAAAATATTGGTAGAAACGGGTTATCCTTCCGTTTAGGCGTGCCGTAGGTACGCGACGTTATATCACGTACCTACCGGCACGTCGCAGATTTATTGAGCCATTTTTCTACCAATATATAACTCCTAACGGAGTAAAAAATAGAATTTAACAACCCTGCTCCCTTGAGGGGTTGGGGTGGGCTCCAAAGCTCCTCCCTTGTGGGGAGGGGTTGGGGAGAGGTCTAAAAACAATTAATAACCAATAAATTAAAATAACAACAATGAAAAGAAGAGAATTTTTATCGAATGCCGCGCTGATTGGCGCAGGCTCTGCAATGGGTGTCCCGGCGATTTTGACTTCATGCGCCGGATCGCCAAAAACGACCGCCAAAACCTACACGCCCGAAGAATTGGGCATGTATTCCTTTGTTGATTCTGCCCCCGACGGTAAACCGCTGAACGCAGCCCTCATCGGTTGCGGAGACCGGGGAACGGGCGCTGCAACCCAGTTCCTCAGCGCAGGTCCCAACCTGAAAATCATTGCGATGGCGGATGTTTTTCCCGATCGCATGAATAACAGTATCGGAATCCTGAAAGAGAAATTCAACAACGACGTTCCCGAACAGAACCGTTTTTTGGGATTCGACGCTTACCAAAAAGTGCTCGCCATGCCTGAAATTGACGTGGTTCTGATCGCAACTCCCACCCATTTCCATCCCGAACATCTCAAGGCGGCTGTGGAGGCAGGCAAGCATATTTTCATGGAAAAGCCCGCTGCCGTTGATCCGATGGGCATTCGCACGGTAATCGCCGCAGCTAAAGCGGCGAAAACAAAAGGGCTGAGCATCGTTACGGGCAATCAACGCCGCCATTCGCGCGCCTATTGGGAAGCCTATATCAAGGTGCGCAACGGCGCTATCGGCGACATTATTTCGGGTTCGGCACACTGGGACCAGGGTGCATGGTGGAACAAACGCCACCGTCCCGAATGGAGCGATATGGAATATTGTATCCGTAACTGGTTTAATATTAAGTGGTTAAGTGGAGATCATCTGCTTGATCAGGGGATTCACAACATTGACGTCGTAACGTGGTTTATGGGCATGAAACCTACACAGGCAACAGGTTTCGGCGGTCGCGCACAACGGCTCACCGGGGATATTTTTGACTTTTTCAGCGCGGATTACTACTACGACAAAAACCGGAAAATGCTGGCAACCGCCCGGCAGATTGACGGATGCGACAACAATGTGTCGGAGCAGGTGTATGGCACCAAAGGCATGTTTTCCACCAAAGACGATATTATCCGTCTTGAAGATTACGAGGGAAATATCATCTGGGCTTACGATAAAGAGAAGAATCCCGAAAAAAACCATTATGAGCAGGAACATATCCATTTCGTGGAGTCCATTCGCCTGAACAAGCCTATCAATCAGGCGGAAGACCTTGCGTATTCGACGCTCGTCGCCATTCTCGGACGCGAAGCCGCCTACACGGGAAAATTGATTACGTGGGATGAAATCATGGCGTCCGATTTGCGCTACGGTCCCGAAACGTATGCGATGGGACCGCTGCCCGATTATCACGAAGGCGTGGCGCCCAGACCCGGAAAAGCGCCGTCCGACCCGATGTAGCCGGACACAAAAAAGCAGGGTCGCCTCCACCGTTGGAAACGACCCTGTTTCTTTTTTCAAAAAGTCCGGGAACGATTATTTCCTGATTCCCAGGTCTTTGATAATGGAGCGATAACGTTCGATATCCACTTTTATCAGATAATCCAGCAGGCGGCGGCGTTTGCCTACGAGCATTTTCAATGCGCGCGACGTGCTGAAATCCTTGTGATTGGCTTTCAAATGTTCCGTCAGGTGATTGATGCGGAAGGTGAATAAAGCGATTTGGCTCTCTGCCGAGCCGGTGTCTTTGGAAGATTTTGCTTTTCCGTATTTGCTGAAAAGTTCTTCCTTTTTAGTTGAATCTAAATACATAATAATTAAGTTTTTACTTTGAATAAATTAATACCATTTTATTTAAGCGGCTGCAAAGGTACGGATAAATTACGAATTATCAATGACGAATTACGGTTTTTTTTCAAAAATTGCACTATTTCAAAAAAAACTTTCAAAAATATTGCTTGTTTGGAAAAATGTCCGTATCTTTGCGGCGCATTTTTGAGAAAAAACATTCTTCCTTAGCTCAGTCGGTTAGAGCATCTGACTGTTAATCAGAGGGTCCTTGGTTCAAGTCCAAGAGGAAGAGCAGGGTAAACCAACAATCCGCTGTAAAAGACAACTTACGGCGGATTTCTTGCTTTTATGGACAGTAATGTCTTTTTCTCATTCATTCTCTAAATCCTTCACCAAATACACCATTTTCCCGTCTTCCGTAATTCCTTCAATAATAACGGAATAATTTTCGGGATGATCCGATGCGTAAAAATGAATCTTGCTTTTCCCGTCTTCACCTGTCCTCATGTCGGGATTCCAGTAAATGGTCGTTCTTGAGTCGGGTTTACGGTCTGTTATCTGTTCTTTTGTCTGATAAACAGGCGAATAAAATTCTTTGGTTATCTGATAGCCGAGCGGAGTTATCACTTTTGTATTGTCATAAGAGTTGGTTTGGGGTGTATCCTCAATCCGCTTGGTGGTAATCAAGATTATTCTGTCATAGTTACCGCCAAATGCAAAAATATTTTTGTCATGCGCAGTGCTTAGAAATTCAATGGATGATATGTTATTGGCAGAGTAACCAATCAAACTTTTAGCGCCAACTTCAACATTATCAACCAGTATTAACAAACTTCCTGTTATATTCGCAGATAAACCGGATAACAACTGATACAGATTTGGGGCATGCAATCTTTCTATTTCTTCACTGCCGATCTTTTTTGTAAAGGGAGAGGAAAAAGGATGATAACGGTCTTTCTTTTCCGGTTTGGCAGCCGTAACCGTAACAGACTCGAGAGATATTTGCCACACAGTGCTGTCAAATACAGACATGTTCTTCGCTTGGGTCAGCCGGTTTTCAAACCCCGGTAAATCGTCCCCTGGTGTCGGAATAATCTCCTCATTGACAGCAGGATAAATTTCTTCGTCCAAAAAAATGTCCGCCCTTTTATTACTCTGCAACAGATATTGTGTACCTTCGGAAAATTCAAAATTGTCAAACCGGAATTTTCCGGTAGAATCCGTAGTTGTTTTGTCAAAAAAGCCATATTCCGGTACTATCAGGCTAACAGGCTCACTGACAAGGTTTTTATTCAAAAATCTTCCTTTTATAATCCCTGTTATGGTCTGGCTTGTCTCAAAATCTTCCTCCCGTATGACTTTGTTTACATTATAGCGCGTCCAGCCGTGTGTGAGCATCACCCAGTCTAAATGTTCCTTTGTGCTTTCGCTCTCATTCCTGAAATAATAGGCTGGATCTTCGATTGTTCCTTTCAGGTCTGAAGTCAGTAGCAGGGTGGAGAGAATATTTATTGAAGTGTCATATCTTGTTATATTACAGTCTATTACGGAAATTAAAAAATTTGCTTTTACCGGCTTGTTTTCGCTGTCCGTTATCTCAACGGAGGCTTTCACTTCCTCTCTTTTATGGTATTCCGATTTATCCACCGTAAATTTTGTATCTGTTTTTTCTGCATTGTTTGTATTGAAAATCAGGCGTTCGCTGACTGGATTCCGGCTTGAATCGCTCAATAATATCCGAATAACTCCTGTCGGTAAGATATTTTCCGGCGTCATCATTATTTCACTGTTTTGATTCCATTCTTCGGAATAAATGGTTTGTCCCCTGCACTGAAAACTTAAATGAAAAGTTTCGGGAAGACGGCTGTTTTCGGATTTAGAGATATTCACAATGACATTTCCGTTCTGGCGGAATATCTGCAAGGCAATGGCGGCTTTCCTTGCTTTGTTTTTTCAACATCCGCTTCATTTCTACAAATGGCAATAAACTTTTCATTCTCTCCGGCGGCGTGGATGAACGCTCCCATTCCCCGATGGACGGATTCAAACCGGTTGACGGTGTCTCTCTGCTGATTGACGACAACTCCCCCTATATTTTCCCCCACTCCCGAAGCATTAATGGCTTTAAAGGCAACTTTGGTGTAAATACCGGCGGGAATACCTCCGCCTTCGGGATGAAAACTGACGGAATATTCATCACTTGGAACAGATTGATACTCAATCCGCTTTTGCGACATAGACCGTGGATTAACGATATTGATGAACCGCTTAAAAAAATAATCTTCACCGAAATTCTCCATATATCGGGTATGGAAACGGAGCATATAGTTGTCTGTTGCCATCTCTTCGTCCAGCGGAATATACCCGGAATAAGTCCCGTTTTCCAAACGGATTTTTACGCGCTTTACGACTTCTTGGGAAGAATTGATGAGTTCCGCATAAACATAGCGACTGTTCGTGTCCGGAATATGCATCTGAGCATCAACCAGATATGCACGAAACCAAATACTGTCTCCCACCATATAATCTCTCTTATCCGTTTGGACATACAGTTTTTCCCGGCAAAAAGAATCTTCGGCTGCCATTGTTGCCGGTGGCTCCAATAAAACGGTCAGTAAACTTGATATAAAAATAAGTAAACGCATGGAACTGTATATTTTTGCAAAGATAAGCATTTCCGGTTAATATGAACACGAAATAGGCAAAAAAATGCGCATATACCGCTTGCGCCGATCTACGAAAAAATTGCAAACATTTCCGATCTTTTGAAGGGATATATTAACATGCCGTCAAGTATGCGACCTCAATCATGGGAGGTTGCATACCTGACGGCTGCATGCTGTGAATGGACCCCCTTTTTACCGGGCAATGAATTATTCTATTGTTCCAACGGAGCAAAAAAATAAAATTTAACAACCTTATTTCCTTGAAGAAGAGCCGGATAGGGCTTTTCCTTCAACATGAAGTCTTCATTCCTGCAATTCAGTGTCCTCAAATTCAACATCTATAAATTCCTTTTTATTGGTTCGGCTCTTTTTCTTCATTTTTATCAGTTGTTTTTCCAACGCAACTACCGCGTTATCAATGGCTTCCTCGAAAGTATCGCACGTCTTGTCGGCAAAGCAGTCGCTGTTTTTGATTTTCAAGCGGATGCTTGCATTTTTGTTTTTGACCGTTTCCGGTTTTACTACTTTCAAGACGACCTCGGCTTGCAATATGCC